>JAHWKV010000319.1 GCA_019347725.1 Actinomycetota bacterium | reverse complement strand
AAGCTGGACATCTGTCAGCCGGTCACCGATCACGAAAGAATTTTTCAGATCGTACTTTTCATCGAAAAATCCCTGTAGCATCCCGATGCCCGGTTTGCGCGTGGCGAGATTGTCTTTCGGCAGCGACCTGTCGATAAACGTCTTGCGGACGGCGTCCACGGTGGCCGTCGTGTTGACTCCCGATGTGCTGTCGTTGCGACGGGCACGCGATGCGCTTGGAGTGCTGGCCCCAATGGGGGTAGGGCCAGAGCGGATACGGGTGGTTCTCAACCAGTACGGGGGACCCCACATCTCGCCGCGGGAGGTGGAAGAGGTGCTTGGAATTAAGCGAGTCATCAAGGTGCGCGCGGACTTTGAAATCTACAAAGCCGCCAATCGAGGGCAAATGTGTCCAGGTGCGGTCAAGGCGCTCACGGGGCTGTCCAAGACGCTGGCCGCCCTGAACCGCCCCGACCGTCCGCGGATACCCAAGTCGCTGCTCCGGCACTCGCCCGGCCTGCGGACCAGCGACGGGGGGCGATCCGCGGAGGAGGCAAAGGTGGCGGCGTGGACGGACTGAGCATGTGCGGACCGGAGGTGTGCTGGGATGGCTGAGGACGGCCGGCTCAGTCCCAATATCGGGCTGAAGGAGCGGGTGCGGATGCGGCTGCTGGAGGACCCGGATCCGGCTTTGCTGGAGGGCAGCCACGCGGATCGCCGGCTGAATCTGCGTGAAGCGGTTCGGCGGGTGCTGGACGAGGATCAGGTGATCATCGGGGGCAGTCAGATGGCAACCCTGGTCAGGGAGATCTCCGACGAGGTCGTGGGGCTGGGACCCCTGGAAGAGCTGTTGCGGGACCCACGGGTGACCGAGGTGATGATCAACGGCCCCCAAAGCATCTACGTGGAGCTGGGCGGAAGGATCGAGCGCGCCTGGATTACGTTGGAGTCCGAGGCGCAGATCCACCATCTGATCGACAGAGTGATCGGACCCCTGGGCCTGAGGATCGACGAGTCGCACCCGTACGTTGAGGCGCGACTGCCGGACGGCAGCCGCCTGCATGCCATTATTCCTCCGCTGTCTATTTACGGCCCGGCGGTCACCATCCGCAGGTTTTCCGCCCTCCCATTTACCTTCCGGTCTTTGGTGGCCAAGCAGACGCTTACCGATCAGATGGCGGGGTTTCTCGACGCAGCCGTTAGAGCGAAGTTGAACATCATCGTCTCCGGGGGCACCGGGAGCGGCAAGACGACCATGCTCAACGTGCTCTCCGGCTCTATCCCGCTTGGCGAGCGCCTGATCACAATCGAGGAGGCGGCCGAGCTGCGGCTGGGAAGGGAACATGTCGTGTCCCTGGAGGCCCGGCCCAGCAACGTTGAAGGCCAGGGTGAGGTCTCGGTTCGCGAGCTGGTGCGCAACGCGCTGCGCATGCGGCCGGACCGCATCATCGTCGGCGAGGTCCGCTCGGGCGAGGCGCTTGACATGCTGCAAGCTATGAATACGGGCCACGAAGGGTCGCTGTCGACGTGTCACGCCAACTCTCCCGAGGATCTGCTCGTGCGCCTGGAGACGATGGTGATGATGGCGGAGCTGGGCCTGGCGCCCGGACCCGTGCGTCAGCAGATCGCGGCTGCGTTGGATGTAATAGTGCACACGAGCCGTTTGCCCGATGGTTCCCGCCGAATCGTTAAAGTTAGCGAGGTGCGGGGACTGACCGACCGGGGACTGGCTCTCACCGACATCTTTGAGTTTGTTCCCGCCGGGCTCGACGACGCCGGTGATGTCCAGGGGGAGTTTCACGTGCGCGACCGTCCCGCGTGCCTGCAAAAGATCTCCGCCGCCGGGATCGGCTACTGCTGGAGCCCAACCTGATGGACACGGCGGTGTCGGCGGCCTCCGCAGTTTGCCTGCTGGTTTTAGCGACAGCTCAGGCGTATTTTCGCCGCTGCCGTTACTCGACGCAGTTGGTGCAAAGACTGTACTCAGGCCCCGGTGCGGCGCATCCACCGGCCCGCGGCCCGTTGCTCGGAGGCCTGGCCGAGCGCATCGCCTCGACTGCGCTCGGGGACCGGCTGCGAGCCCACGCCGCGGCCAGCCATCCCAGCGTGCGTTTCTCCGACTACGTCGCTCTTGCCCTGGCGTCGGTGCTGGCGAGTGCGCTCGCGATGTGGATACTAACGGCGCGCATGGCAGCAGTCATACCGGCCGCCCTGGTGGCGCCCATTGCGGTGGATCGCATAGTCGCCCGGATTCACGGTACTCGCAGCGCGCGCATCGAAAAACAGCTCCCCGACGCGCTGGGCCTGCAGGCGGGGGCGCTGCGCGCCGGGCAATCGCTTCTGAAGTCCCTGCGGATCGTTGCCGAC
>JAHWKV010000318.1 GCA_019347725.1 Actinomycetota bacterium | reverse complement strand
GTTGATTGTGCTCGTGCCTGCCGCGATCGGGATGCGCGGAAACATCTTCGGGGCGTTGGGCTCTCGTCTGGGAACGGCAATACATACCGGTCAGTTCGATGGGCACCTGCAGAGAAGGAACCTGGCCGGTCAGAACGTCGCGGCCTCAGCCGCACTCACTCTGTTCATCTCCCTTGCCCTGGCCGTCCTGGCCAAAGAGGTAGCGCGATTGTTCGGGGTGGAGACCATCCCGCTCAGCCACTACATAACGGTCTCAGTCATTGGAGGCCTGATCTCCAGCATCGTGATCCTGATGATCACCCTGGCCGTGGCCAAGCATTCGGTCAGCAGGGGCTGGGACATGGACAACGTCGCCGCTCCGGTGGTAACCGCCGCCGGAGACCTGGTGACGCTGCCCTCTTTGTGGTTGACCACTGTGTTTTTGCCGGTACAGCCGCTGCCGCAAGTAGTAACGGCGCTGACCCTTGCGGCAACGGTGTGGACGACAATTTATCTATTTCGCGCCAAGCGGATGCCTGTTTTCCAAACGATAGTCAAACAGGGTCTCGGCATCCTGGTTGTCGCCGCCTTTATCGACGTGATTGCAGGACTAACTATCGATCAGCGCCTGGAGCGTTTTGTAGCCTTTCCGGGGCTGCTGGTACTTTTCCCCGCTTTTCTCGCCGACGCCGGTGCTTTGGGGGCAATTCTTTCGGCCCGCCTGGCCTCAAAACTTCACCTGGGCTCCATAACCCCGCGCAAGATCCCGGGTCTAAAAAGCGTTGAGGACATAGCGTTAACCTACGTGCTCGGACTTCCTGTGTTCTTGATGATCGGGGTCAGCGGTACCCTGGTGTCCTCGATGGTAGGATTTGCCACTCCCGGTCTGGGGCGAATAGTGGCGCTAACCCTTCTGGCCGGGTTCATCGCTACCACCGGAGCGATTTTTGTCGCCTATTACAGCGCCGTGGCCAGCTATCACTTTGGACTGGACCCGGACTCGTACGGCATCCCGGCCGTCACCAGCTCGATGGACCTGCTCGGCACGGTTGCGTTGATTGTGTCTATGCTGGTCCTTGGAATCGCCCAATGAACGAACCTCCACGCACTTTAAAAGAGATGCTCGCCGAGGCCAAAGACACCTCGGAGCTGATGCTCGATCTGGCTCATGCCGGGCTTTTTTACCGGGACCGCGACCTGTCCGGAGAAGTCCTGGAGCTCGAGGACGACCTTAGCCGCCTGGTGCACCGCATGCGAGAGGTGTGCCTTATTGCTTCCCGCAGCCCCCACGATGCCGCCGGTCTCGCATCACTTCTGCAGGTAATGTCCGCTATCGAAGTGATCGGCAACCAGGCAGTCGACATCGCCAAGATCGTTTTAGACGCCATCGGCATACCCAGAGAGCTGACCGCAGACCTCGGTAAGGCCGACGAGGTCGCCGACCGCATCAAGCTGCATGAGGACAGCCGGCTACCGGGCCGAAGCGTCGACGAGCTGGAGGACGCAGTCGAGGAGATCCGGCTGATCGCCATTCGCCGAGGACCCCGCTGGCTGTTCGACCCCGCCGACGAAGGAGTTCTTCAGGTCGGAGACGTCCTGGTGGTGCGGGGTCCGCCCCAGGCCCTGCCGGAGTTACGGAGGCTGGCAGGGATGGCGGCCAAGGTCAGCGAGCCCCCCGACGATCTGAGCTTCTGGGAGCTGGACAAGGCGGTCGACTCGATCGTCGAAATGAAAGACCTGGCGGAAACGGCCGTGGGCCTGGCCTACGCCGCGGTTCTCTTCGACGACCGGGCGGTCGCCGCCGAGGTGGTACGCATGGAGGACCGGCTGGACGACATGCGGGAATCGATCGAATCGTGGGTGCTGGACGCGGCCACCGACTCACGCAACCGGCCGGCGCTTCGAGGCCTGCTTCACCTAGCGGTGGCCTCGGAGACCATCGGGGACGCAGCCCAGGCCATGGTATGGCTCATCGAGCGAGACGAGGAGCTGCACCCAGTGATCGCCGAGGCGCTCGGCGCCGCGGAGGACGTGGTGCTTCAGACAACGGTGCAATCGGACTCCCCGGCGGACGGCAAGACGCTCGGCGAACTCGATTTGAAGGGTATGGCGCCTCTGGCCCGCTCGCGTAAGGGGCGCTGGCAGTACCGGCCCAGGGGCCGGACCACACTCATGGAGGGCGACCGGCTGAAGCCGTTCACCGCGGAGGTGACCAACGAGGTCCTTCGACTGGAGCCAGCCATCACCATCCTCGACTCGGTGCGTGCCGCGTCGCAGCTCGGTGTCGTCAAAGGACTACGGCAAGCGCTCTACCAACTGGTCGCGCAGCTGGCCCACACCGGCACGACGCTCGTGCTGGTGGGGGAGTACCCCGAGA
>JAHWKV010000317.1 GCA_019347725.1 Actinomycetota bacterium | reverse complement strand
TCTTCCGGGGCAGGACTAAAACCGGAAACGTAGGAAACTAGGCCTATATGGCTAAAGACCTCCTGGAACTTGCACATGAGTTCAGCCACAGTGGCGAGGCATTTGCCCTCGCCACTGTGGTGTGGAGGCGTGCGCCTTCCTCGGGTAAGGTTGGCTACAAGGCGCTGGTCACCGCCAAAGGCGAGGTGAGCGGTTGGGTAGCCGGAGCTTGCACCGAGCCACTGGTAGTCCGTCAGGCCAAGAAGGCGCTAAAGGACGGCGAGCCCCGCTTGATGCTCATCGGGGCCGAAGAGGATTTGCAAACCCGGGCGCGTGATGGACTGCTTACATTCCCAACCACTTGCCAGAGTGAGGGCGCCCTGGAGATTTACGTGGAGCCTCATTTGCCTACACCGCAGGTTGTAATCGTCGGTCGGTCCCCGGTAGTCGATACGCTCGCATCGCTGGCCAACGAGTTGGGCTGGCGCACGGTAATCGTCGATGACGAGGGCGGATCCCTGAGCGATCACTCCTCGGCGGATGAGGTTCGTCGCACACTGGATTTGACCAAGGCGGGCGTCAACTCGAGTTCCTACGTGATGGTAGCGACGCTGGGCCACTACGACGAGGAAGCTTTGGAAGCGGCGCTGGCTACTGAAGCCGCTTACATCGGCCTCGTTGCCTCACGCAAGCGGGCCGACGCGGTTATGGAGTACCTAAGGGACAACGGCGCTCCGCAGGATGCCATCGACCGGATAAAGGCGCCGGCGGGACTCGACTTGGGCCGTATCCAGCATGAGGAGATGGCCGTCGCGGTGTTGGCTGAGATAGTGCAGCGAAAGGCGGCGCAGGCCGCCGCTCCGGCGAAGGCGCCCAAGCCAACCATTAACGTCGCCCCGGACGACCAAAAGCAAGCCGCCCTATCCGGCGGCTCCAACGGTTCCTCACAGCGCTCCGGCGAGCCGGCCGAGACTGAGGCCGCCGAGGAAGAGGAGGCGGTCGACCCGGTATGCGACATGATTGTGACGGTAGCCGGGGCCAGGTACCACGCCGAGCACAAGGGCAAGACTTATTACTTCTGCTGCCCCGCCTGCAGGAAGCTGTTCCAGAACAGCCCTGAGGAGTACCTGAAGCCCAAGCAGGATGCCAAGAGCTGAAGCTGTGCAGGTCGGCGCAGAAAGCGAGGCTATTCAACGGTTCGAGCACTGACCATAGCTGTAGTGCATCTGGGCACGGGGGTGAATCTGTTTGAGTGAGATCGTCGAAGTTCTCAGTGCCATTGAGTCTCTTAAGGCTCGCGGAGAGAAGATGGCGCTTGCCACAGTTGTCGGAGCGAGAGGATCCACCTACCGGCGACCCGGAGCCCGCTTGCTCGTTTCCGACGGCGGCGAACTGATAGGCAACATCAGCGGAGGCTGCCTCGACAACGACATCAAGATTGAGGCCCGGGAGGTAATGGCCGGGAAGGGCGCGCGCTTGGTCGACTTCGACCTCACCGCCGACGACGAAGCGGTCTGGGGATGGGGCCTGGGGTGCAACGGAGCGCTAGAAGTCTTCGTCGAGCCGCCGGATCACGCCGCAGAGGTCGTGGGCTCGTTGAAGCTGGCGCTGCAGGAACGGCGCTCCATAGGGCTGGTAACGGTGCTGTCCGGCACGGTGCCCGGTGTGGATAAAGGAGCGCGGATTGTAGTTCATCCAGACGGGCGGACGGAGTCATCTGTAGGCGACGCAGATGCCGACGCCGAGGCGGCGCATAGCGCTCTTCGAGCGCTTGCAGAGCGCAAGCCGGGCAGGAAGACCCTTTCCGTTGAGGAGAAGGGAGAGCTGTCGGTTTTTGTGGAACCGCTGGAGCCTCCGCTACGGCTTCTTATCTGCGGAGCGGGGGAGGACGTGATACCGCTGGTACGGCTGGCCGCCGCCATAGGCTGGGAGACGGTGGTAGCCGATGACCGGGATAACCTGCTCAACCGCGATCGTTTTCCCGAAGCTACAGAGTTCGTGCACCTGCCCAAGGCATTGGAGGTGGTAGATAAGGCCGGAGCGGACAAGCTGACCGCAGCAGTGGTCATGACGCACAATTACCTTAGAGATCGGGATCATCTGCAGGCTCTTTTGGGTACCGATGTTATGTATATCGGTATGCTTGGTCCCAAGACCAGGCTGAAGCGGCTGTTACCGGACCTGGCGACGGAGGGGGTGTATCCGTCGGAGGAGGATGAAGCCAAAATTCACGGTCCTGCCGGCTTTGACATCGGCGCGGAAGGGCCGGACGAGATCGCCTGGGCTTTGATCGCGGAGATTATGGCGGTAAGATCAGGGAGGAATGCCGGATTTCTCAAGAATAGGCAGGGTCCGACTCATCCACGAGAAACGGCGGCTGCGACGGCGTGAGAGGACCCCCGCAG
>JAHWKV010000316.1 GCA_019347725.1 Actinomycetota bacterium | reverse complement strand
CACGTCGTCGTGAAGAAACAAGAAATAATCGGCATCGGAGGTGGCCTTGCTGGCCTCAAGCGCGGCGTTGCAGGCCGCACCGAATCCCAGGTTGCGCTCCGACCGCATCATCTCGGCCCTAGGGGTGTACCGGGCCACCAGCGGCGCGACCGCTTCACGGGAGCCGTTGTCTACGACCAGCAGGCGCAGCCGCCGATAATCCTGAGACGCGATAGAGATGAGGCATTCGCTGAGCCACTTACCGCCGTTGTGCGCAACGACGACGGCAAGGACGCGCGGCTCTGCCCCGTAAGCTACTTCACGCATTGACTAAAAGAGTACTGGGCAACCGGGAGGGCCTCCTTTGGGGGCCCTGCGGAATTATAGGTTCTCCGGTACCACTCAGGTTCTCCCACGGGCCCAGGCCCAGCCGGCCTCAGGCATCGCGAGGTGGTCCTCCAATCCGGTCGGGCCCCGAGCGCATCTGGGGACCCGGCCCCCCTTGGGGTCCGGCAAAGAAGTCATTGTGCGGCTCCGGTCCGGCCGTGGAAGCTCGATCCGGAGCTTCGTCGTCCCGGTGCTCCTGCGGGTGGCCTTTTAAATATTCCCGCGCCAGCTCGTCCCTGGTCATGAAGTCGTCGTCCAACCCGGGGTCCAGCTGTATCTCCTGCTGGTATCCGCGGTCCACAAACTGCCTGGCCGGAGCCGGAGGTGGAGGTGGAGCCGGTTCTTGCTGCGGTAGGTGAGACGGAGCCCCGCGGCGGCGCGCGAAGGGAGATTGGCGTTCAGGTCGGCCCGCGCCCGGAACCTTGAATTTCGGAGCGGGAGGTACATCCGGGGGCTTGGGACTGGGCGGCGTAGTGGCGCCCATCGCCTTGGCGACCTTTTTGCTCGACCGGTTACCCAAAGAGGCGCCAAGCTTCCTGAACATATCGATAAGCATCTGCTCCCGAGCCTTGTGCATAGTCTCGTCACGCTTGGCCAGATACCCGACGAGATGCTCCACCATCAACTCGGCGGTAGCGTTGTTCTTCTCGATCATCTGCTCAGTAGCAACCTCAAGCTGATCCAGGTAATCCTGCCGGGCAGAGGCCAATTGCCTGCGTACGTCGGCCAGTGCGTTGTCGAAGGTCCGCCCGAGAGCCCTGACTACCTCGACCTGGTCCTCACGTATATCCGCCAGTAGATCGTCGTTGCTGGATACCAGCCTGTCCTCAAGCTCCTGCGAGGAAGCCAGCGACTGGCCAATCGTCTCCGGAATCCTGTCGAGTTGAGTGGAAACCCGGTGAGACCACTCCTCAATCGTCTGCACGCGAAGCAGGACCTCCGAGAGCGTCTCATCGCGGCTGGTGATGAGGTCCCTGACCTCCTGGAGCTCGGTTTCCGCCTTGCGCAGAGCATCGCGTGCCCCCTGCACGGCATCGACGAGCATCTTCTTTTCCCGGGACTGCTCCGCCCGAGCGGAGGCAAGGAGCCGATCAATGCTGTCGCTGCTCTCGCCGGTTTCGAAACGAACTTGGTCAGCCATCACCAGCAATGGTAGACCCCCTTGCGTTCCACGTGGGGATTTTAGGCGGTCTACAAGCGCATTTCCGCTGCCGATTCAGACTCCAGGATCTCGTAGACGGTGTTTCTACGGGCCCACGGGCGCCCTATTTCCCTGGCGAGCCGCTGCATGTCTGCAGCTCCGAGCTCTTGGCCGTGTGATGCGCCGGCAGAGCGAGAGATGATCTCGTTGGTTAGGGTCCCGCCAAGGTCGTTGCATCCGGCGTCGAGAGCGGCCTGCGACCCCTTGGGTCCCATCTTCACCCAAGAGACCTGGATGTTGTTGATCCACGGGTACAGGGCCAGGCGAGCCACCGCATGCATCCGCAGTGCCTCCTCGTAGGTGGGTCCCCGCCGCGCCTTGCCCTTCAGGTAGATCGGCGCGGCCATGTGCACGAAGGGTAGCGGCACAAACTCCGTGAAGCCCCCGGTGCATTTTTGGATGTCGCGCAACACTCCGAGGTGACGGGCCCAGGAGCGGTACGTGTCGGCGTGGCCGAACATTATGGTCGTGGTCATCTTGAGACCAAGCTCATGGGCCGTCATGGCAACCTCGGACCACTGCTCGGTGTTGAGCTTGTCCGGGCAGATGACCGCCCGAACCCGGTCGTCGAGGATCTCTGCCGCGGTACCCGGCAGCGTAGATAGCCCGGCATCCTTGAGCTCCCACAGAAAATCCCTAACCGTCACACCCTTAGTGGCGGCGCCCTGCCAGACCTCCAGCGGACTGAAAGCGTGGATGTGGATATCCGGCACGGCTTTTTTGATGGTTTCGGCCACCTCTATGTAGAAGTCACCCGTGAAAGAGGGGTGTATGCCCCCCTGCAAACACACTTCGGTGGCTCCCGCCATGTAGGCCTCGAC
>JAHWKV010000315.1 GCA_019347725.1 Actinomycetota bacterium | reverse complement strand
ATACGCCCAGCTGATCGGCGGCGCTCAATTTGAGAGCCACGAGGAGAATCCCATGATCGGCTGGCGAGGGGCCAGCCGGTATTACAGCGACGGCTACAGGGAAGGCTTCGCCCTGGAGTGCCGGGCCATGCGGCGGGTTAGGGAAGTAATCGGCATGACGAACATCATTCCGATGATTCCGTTCTGCCGCACCCCCGAAGAGGCTGACCGGGTGCTGGAGGTAATGGCCGGGCACGGATTGGTGCGCGGCCGCAACGGCCTGCAGGTCTACGTGATGGCCGAGATACCCTCCAACGTGCTCTCGGCGGCAGAGTTCGCCGAGAGGTTTGACGGCTTTTCGATCGGTAGTAACGATCTCACCCAGTTGATCTTGGGTGTGGACCGCGACTCGGAAGCTCTGGCGCACGTTTTCAACGAAAGGGATCCGGCCGTGGTCGGGGCAATCGCCAGCCTAATCGCCGTGGCCCACGACAAGGGGCTTCCGGTCGGGTTTTGTGGGCAACGGCCCAGCGACGACCCGGACTTCGCCCGTTTGCTCGTGGACTTGGGAATCGATTCCATGTCGGTTACTCCGGACAGCTTTTTGCACGTCAAGCGGAATGTGGCTGCCGCAGAGGAAACTGACGAGGACTCCGGCTAACGCTCCGGCAGTACTTGGGTCTCGTAGAAGTTCAAGAAGCCGGTCTGGTCGGGCCCGACCTGGTGAACGAAGATATGGTCGAAGCCGGCTTTCTCGTACTCGTCGATCATCTCCAGATGCGCCTTTGGATTGGGACCGCAGACTAAGGAGCCCGGGATGTGCTCTTCGCCGACCAGCTCGGTGGCCTGTTCGAAGTAGGAGGGGGTCGCAAGCTCGGTGTTGAGCTGGCCCGGTAACGCGCTGTTGGGCCACCACTCGAACCCGGTCTGCACGGCCGCACTCTCATCGGGAGCCCAGCACACGTGGGTCATGCCGTAGCAAGGTTTCCCCCGGCCCCCGGCCTGCTCGAACTGCTCGACCAACTCAGGGTCGGCTGAGGTGCTGACCAAGCCGTCGCCCACCTTTCCGGCCAGCTCGGCGGCATCGGTCCCTCCGGCAGCTACCATGATCGGCGGCGGTCGCTCCGGCAGAGTGTAGATCCGTGCCCGGTCTACCTCGTAGTGCCGGCCCCTGTGGCTTACCTCCTCGCCGGTCCAGAGTCTGCGGATCAACTCTATGGCTTCTTCCAGCATTTCCAAGCGGACGCTTGGAGAGGGCCAGGTGTCGCCAAGGATGTGTTCATTGAGGTTTTCGCCGGTGCCCAAACCCAGGTAGAAACGTCCGGGCATCATGCTGGCCGCGGTTGCGGCAGCCTGGGCGATGATGGCGGGGTGAGTACGGATGAGCGGGCAGGTCACCCCGGTTCCCAGCTCGATCTTCGCCGTGGTGGTGGCGATGCCGCCGATCGTGCTCCACACAAACGGGCTCTGGCCCTGCCGGTCGGTCCAGGGATGGAAATGATCGGAGATCGATAGAAAATCAAAACCGGCGGCCTCGGCTCGCTGTGCGTTGGCCACCAGGTCAAGGGGCCGGTGCTCCTCGGAGCTAAGCGCATATCCAATCTGCATCTTAGACAGTTACCCCTTGGGAATGGATGACTAACCTTCCCGTAGTAATCGTTACTGGACGACCAGGCGGACGGTAAAGTCATTCGGCGACTTATTGTGAATGACCTCGCTGCATATTTGGTGGGCGACCCACAAGCCGAGCCCGCCGCCTTCGCCGATTGGTTGCGCCGGCAGCAGGCCGGCAAGCGGATCGGCGGGTCCCTCGCCGCAGTCGTGAACGGTCGCGACGATGCGGTCGTGGCTCGACCAAATCCGCAGATTTACAGGGGCCGCGCCGTGCAGATGAGCGTTGGCCACAACCTCGCTTACGCCCAGAATGAGATCGGCGATGGTGTCGGCGGCGAGTTTCGATCCGGCGCCTGCCTCCACAACCGCATGCCTGGCTTGGGCAGCTGTCGGGTTGACCAACTCCGTGTGTGGGGTGGTGGATTCTATTGGGTCCGGCCTGGGTGGCTCTCGATGGCCCAGGAAGGTCGATGCGGGCTCGAACTTACTGCTGTGGACGGATTCCTCACCTGGTCTTTGGATATACGCGTGTGTGCGCTCCACCTCATCAAGAACTTCATCGCTTACTTTGCGGGTGTCGTACAGGCACAGCCCCCACACGGGGAAATCCGCGAATATATCGTTGACCGCTGCCTCGTACCGGGCCCAGGGACCCCAGGCCGTCCACGGCGGATCCAAGACCGAACCGACGACGCGTAACCGCGCGGTGGTCTGGGCGGCGTGAGAGCGAAAGGTCCCCAGGAGGGCCTGAATCGTGGTGGCCGGACGCAGGTACCGCTCACCATTGGGAACGACCGTGGCTTGCCG
>JAHWKV010000314.1 GCA_019347725.1 Actinomycetota bacterium | reverse complement strand
GGGCCGGGGACTGCGGCTGGCCGAAGACAAGCCGTGCCTGACCGCGCTGGACTTCATAGGAGCCCAAAACGCTCGGTTCCGCTGTGACCTGCGCTACCGGGCGCTGACCGGAACCAGCCGGCGGGGGCTGGTGAGGCAATTGGAGCAGGGCTTTCCGACCTTGCCCGCCGGCTGCCACATCTCCTTCGACCGGGTCTCCGCCGAGTTGGTCATGGCCAACGTGCGGGAGTTGCTGAAGATCGATTGGAAAGGCCTGTCCGCCGAGCTGCGGTCACTGGGGGAAGTGGACCTGGCGACGTTTCTGGATGAGACGGACGTGCCGCTGGAGGACATCTACCGCCGCCGTAAGGGAGGCTGGACGGGCCTGCGCCGGCTGGCAGGACTGGATGAGGCGGCCCCGGGCTCCGACGATGCCAAGCCGGCGGCGGCAATCGGCCGCATGCTGCACATCGACGATCCGGAGCGCCTGCAGTTCATGCAGTCGTTGCTGAAGGGCCGACCGGCCGCAAAGTTGCCGGGGCTTGAAAGCCGGCAGGGCCGGTTGCTGGCGATGCTGCAGTTTTGCCTGTGGGGATCGGGCGAGAAGCTGGACCGAATGGCGCAACTGTTGGACCGGCTGGGGGAGCACCCAGCTCGCCGGCAGGAGCTGCTGGAGCTGATTCCCGTTCTGCAGAGCAGGATCCGGCGGCTGACACCTCCGGTGGACCCCGGTGGCCGGGTGCCGCTACATGTTCACGCGCACTACAGCCGGGACGAGGCCTTAGCCGCCTTCGGCGTACCGAATCCGAATGCGGTGCGGCAAGGTGTGTACTTCGCGAAGGAGGAGAAGGCGGATCTGTTTTTCGTGACTCTGCGCAAGACCGAAGCACACTTCTCGCCGAGCACCATGTACGCAGACCGGGCCGTGACGCCTGCGCTGTTCCAATGGGAGTCGCAAAGCACCACGTCCGAGGCCTCACCGACCGGCCAGCGCTATATCCACCACCGGGAGCAGGGGAGCGCGGTTCACCTATCATCAGGGAATCCAAGGAGGCCGACGGAGATCTGGGAGCCCCGCCCTATCTGTATGCGGGTAGGGCGAACTACATAAGCCACACCGGCGAGCGCCCGATGCGGATCCTATGGCGCCTGGAGGAGGAGCTGCCGGCTGAGGTGTTTGCCACGGCGGCAGTGGCGGCGGGGCAGGCTCATAAGGGCGGCTAAGTGTAGGTCGCCGGCCGACGCAATCGGAGCGGGTAGCAGACTCCAGGAGATGCCACTGGTTGAAGAAAAGGAGGTTGTCCAATCGCTCCTCGGGGCAGCTTCCGGGATGGCTGGACTCACGCTAGTATTCTTGGGATTTGTCCTAAACCTTCGCTCTAGCCACCCGGCAGGCAGTTCGAAGAAGACCCTCGCTCGCTACAACCTCCCAGCCTGGGTTGCCCTAGGGGCAGTTGGGTGCGGAATCAGTTGCGTGGCGTCCTGTGTGTGGTGGCTATTGATGAATCAGCCGACACGTGGATACCAACTCACTGTTTGTTTGTTTATCATGCAGCTTGTGGCGCTGGTAGTGACTGCTAGCCTGACGGTTTTTCGTGTTTGGAGATCCTGACATCGCACTAACGGCTCAAGAGCATCAGGCGTTGACGGATGCCGAGTTGACCGATTTCTTTAGCCAACACAGATCTCTCTACCATGCCATGGCGGAAAAGGCCTACGAGTATTCAAAGAGCGCCGTCGAGGCAGCCAACCTGCCTGTAAGAATCGATGATGTCATTCAGGCCCTGCTGCCACCGCTCGAAATAGAGCCGACGCTCCGCGAGCGCCTGGCCGAGAAGCGGCTCAATCAGAAGTTTTGGTTCAAAAGGTTCGGGAACTACGTACTGGATCAGCTATGGGAGGAGATCGCAAATGACTCATCAGAAGGCGGTTGAGATTCGGCCCGAAGCGAAGGCCTATGTCGACAGTGTTCTCGAGGCGATGCGCTCCCATGGCGCTACTCCTGACCTGCGCCCCGATGCCTATGATCGAACTGTGAGTAGGGTCTCAAACGCATTCGAAGGTCTGAGAACCCGTCATTAGCGCTACTGATTAAGGTCAAAGTCATCGAGCAAGTCGACTAGCTTGTCGGATGAACGACACAACTGAGGGTTTTCGGAGAGTAGTTTTCTGCCGAATTCAACATCTGCCCTCAAATCACCTGGTCTGTTTAGGCGCCGAAGATTGATGATTCGAGTTGTAAGCGCCATAGCTAACGTTGCGCGCGGTGGTGTCCTTTCTTGCTCGGAGTCGATAATCCTAGTGAATTCAGCAACCGCCTCGTCGGGGCGACCTGCGCGGCTCAACGCTACCCCGTACTGATGCCGGAGGACATTATCATCTTCCGCGTATGCGAGAGCCTTGGCGAATGACTCCATGGTGCC
>JAHWKV010000313.1 GCA_019347725.1 Actinomycetota bacterium | reverse complement strand
TGCTCTTCCGATCTGTGGGAGAAGGCGCAGGTACATGTCTTGACCCACGCCCTACATTACGGGTCGGGAGTATTTGAGGGCATCCGCGCCTATTCGACCAAAAAGGGCCCGGCCATCTTCCGCTTAACCGACCATATGGCCCGCCTGCAGCGTTCGGCCAAGATCTACATGATGGACCTTCCCTACGGACTAGAGCAGCTGGTGGAGGCCACCAAGCTTGTCGTGCGGGAAAACGATCTGGAGACCTGTTACATAAGGCCCATCGCCTTTCACGGGTACGGCGAGATCGGCTTGAACACGATTTCTGCGCCGGTGCAAATGTCGATCGCCGCATGGGCTTGGGGCGCGTACCTGGGTGAAGACGGTTTCGTCCAGGGCGTTAAGACGAAAATCTCCTCGTGGCGTCGCAACGACCACAACGCGATTCCTCCGGCTGCCAAGGCCACGGGTCAGTACCTGAACTCCACTCTGGCCAAGATTGAGGCGGTGCATTCCGGCTACGACGAGGCCATCATGCTCAACGCCGAAGGATTTGTCGCCGACGCTACCGGCGAGAACGTTTTCATTGTGCGCGACGGCGTGCTGCTGACGCCGCCGCTGTGCTCCGGTCCGCTGGCCGGAATAACCCGTGAGTCGATCATGACCATCGCCGCCGACCTCGGCTACCGGGTGGAGGAAACCAACTTGGTCCGTACCGACCTGTACACCGCGGACGAGGCGTTCATGGTCGGCACCGCTGCCGAGGTGGTGCCGATCCGCTCCGTCGATGAGCGCAATCTCGGCGATGCCGGCCCGGTCAGCCGCAAAATCCAGGAGACGTTTTTTGCCGCGGCCAAGGGTGAGGTCGAGAGGTATTCGGACTGGAATGAATACGTTTGAAGCTGGCTCGCTTTAAACGCGCGGGGCGTATCTCCTACGGGATCGTCGAAGGTCAAAGCGTAGAGGAAATCTCCAGCACGCCCTTCTTGCCTTATGAGCGTACCGGTGAGGTGTACGCGCTGGAGGATGTGCGCCTGCTCTCGCCGTGCATGCCGTCCAAGGTGGCCGCCGTGGCGCTCAACTACTCCGATCATGTCAAGGAGATGGGCAAGCAGGTGCCCGTCCATCCGGTATTTTTCTTCAAACCCTCCACGGCCGTGGTGGGTCCCCTCGATACCGTCATAGCGCCCCCGGGCTGCGAGCGGCTGGATTACGAGGGAGAGTTGAGCGTGGTTATCGGCTCGGTGGCTCGTTCCGTTGATCCCGCACGGGCCAAGGACGTGATCCTCGGCTACACGTGCGGCATCGACGCCACCGCGAGAGACTTCCAAGCGGAGGACCTGCAGTGGGGCAGGGCTAAGGGGTTCGACACCTCTGCGCCACTAGGGCCGTGGATTGAAACAGAGCTCGACCCGGTCGATCTGGCCCTGACCACCCGCGTCAACGGCTCCGTTAAGCAAAAGGGCCGCACTTCCTCGATGGTGTTCTCTGCGCCGGTGCTGGTGGCGTTCGTGTCCCGCTACGTAACCTTGCTCCCCGGTGACGTAATCATGACGGGCACCCCTGCCGGCATCGGTCCCATGGGCGACGGGGACCGCTGTACGGTGGAGATAGAGGGGATTGGCGTCCTGGAGGTAGGCGTGAGAGGTCCGGCAGAGGCATGATGCAGACTAGCGACATTCCCGTGCGCGTGCGGGCTGCCCCCGCCCCCAGCGGCTCACTGCACGTGGGCAACGTCCGCACCTTTCTGTACAACTGGCTGTTTGCTCGCCACACCGGTGGGACATTTGTATTGAGGGTCGAGGACACCGACGCCTCGAGATTCACTGAGGATGCTTACTGCGACGTCCTCGACGACCTGAGATGGCTTGGATTGGACTGGGACGAGGGGCCGGAGGTTGGCGGGCCCAGCGGTCCGTATCGTCAGTCGGAGCGCCGTGAGGTCTATCTGGAGGCTGCGCAGCGTCTCATGGACGAAGGGAGCGCCTACCGATGCTACTGCACTGCCGAGGAACTCAAGCAGCGCCGCGAGCAAGCACAGGCGGAGCGGCGCAGACCCGGCTACGACGGCAGGTGCCGGCACCTTACTGGCCAGCAGGTAGCCGCTTTCGAGGACGCGGGGCGTTCCTACGTGGTGCGATTCCAGGTACCCGATGAGGGCTTACTCAGTTTCGAGGATCTGGTTATCGGCAAGATTGACACGCACCTGGACCAGATCGACGATTTCGCGATCGTTCGTTCGGACGGCGCTCCTCTGTACCACCTGGCTGTGGTGGTCGACGACGGACTCATGGAAATAAGTCACGTCATACGCGGCGACGACCTGATGTCCAACAGCCCCAAACAGATCTTGCTGCACGAAGCCCTCGGCAACGCCGTGCCCGTCTTTGGCCACTTGCCCCAGGTTCTGGGACCCGACCGCAAGCCGCTGTCAAAACGCCAC
>JAHWKV010000312.1 GCA_019347725.1 Actinomycetota bacterium | reverse complement strand
CGCCCGCGCCATGCTGCGGGGTGCGCACCTCAGCGACGCCGAGGGGATCGAGCGCCGCGTGGCCCTGCGCATGCGCCGCCAGGACATGCTGACCAAACCGTCGCCCATCGAGCTGTGGGCCGTGGTCGACGAGGCGGCGCTGCACCGCCGGATGGGCGGCGCCGAGGTCATGCGCGGCCAGCTCCGCCACCTGGTGCACCTGCTGGGCCACGTTGGCCAGCCGGTTGAAGGCAGAGAACGCCCGGACCAGGCTTATGGACTCCTGCAGGTCGCAGCCGTCCAGAAGGTTTCTCAGCTCGACGGTGTCTTGTGAAGAAGGCCCGGAAGCAAGCGAGCGCACCCGCCGCACCAGGTCCAGCAGCTTCCTTCCCTGCTGCCGCTCCAGCGACTCGTCGAGCATCTCCTCCAGGTACCGAAGGTCCCGGTTCAGACTGCCGTCAACGGGCGCCAGCGGCGATTCCCGCGCAGTAACCCGCGGCGGCGGGACGTGGTCTGAAAGGTTCATAGTGCCGATTGTCCCTCTTGGAGGCGGTGTTGTGTAGTGACGGACTCGGCGTTTGCTGGCCGACTCGATGGGTTGGGCGCTTGGACCGAGATGTCAGTCCAGGGTGCGGCGGTGCCCCTCAAGGGTTTGCTGGGCGACGTCTCGAAGCTTCTCGTTGCGCTGCTGGAACATTGACCGCAAAATTCGGAACGCTTCCTCCGCAGAGCAACCCTCTCGTTGCATGATCATGCCCTCGGCCTGACCGATGACCTCCCGCGACTTAAGTGCAATACTCAAGTTGTTGACGAGCTCCTTGGTCTGCTTGTAGGCGCTGGCGTTGGCCAGCGTGACCGCGGCCTGGTTGGCCAGATCGATAATGTTTTGCTCGTCGGTTTGCTCGAACGCTCCGCTCAGCGAGTAAAGGTTGATTGCCCCCACCGGGACGTCGTGGACCATAAGAGGCAGCGAGTACGAACTGGTCAGGCCGGCCAGTGCAGCAGCCGCGCGGAAATCGGGCCACCTAGTTTCTTCGGCCATAGATCTGACGCGTATGGCCACGCCCGAGCGAATGCTGTCTACGCATGGTCCCTCGTCGGCGACGTACTGACAATCGTCCGTGGCGCTGCTGGGGTTGGGCCGCCGGCTGGAGGATTTCAAGCGCCTGCTTGAAGAGCAAGGCACCGAACGGGTGATCGTCGATCAATCGGCGGACGAACATGTAGCGGATATGGGCAGGCACGTTAGCCGCCTGGTGGCCGCGGACCGGGCCCGGTACCAAAACACTCTGGTGTCATTTTTTGCGTCGGGAGTTGACCAACTGCGGGCAGGTCCGGGCCGGGTTGAACGATGCAAGAAGGGCCATATCCAGCGGGAGGGCAAGGGCGGTGGTATTCAACCCGGAATGCAGCGGGTGGGTTGGCGGTTCAACGAGAGCCTGGAGCGATTGATAGAAATGGCTCTGTCGGACGGCGTAAAAGTAGTTGCCCTCGACGCCGAGGCAGGTGAGCGGATAAGGCTAT
This sequence comes from Actinomycetota bacterium, assembly GCA_019347725.1. GTDB lineage: Bacteria > Actinomycetota > CADDZG01 > JAHWKV01 > JAHWKV01 > JAHWKV01. The sequence continues at coordinate 933 of JAHWKV010000312.1, read as the reverse complement.
ACAGGGGATTCTCGTGCGCGTCGGTTGGAGCCCGGCCTACGAATCTCGATCTGTGTAGCCTCGATTCGCCCCGCCGGGCTCCAACCGTGCGGCTTCCTTTAGCGCACGCGTGACGCCAAGTCGGTGTCCTCCAGCTTCGTGTGCCAGCGGGAGCCCATGCCGCCGCCAAGTCCCGCTCCAAGAAGCATTGCCACAAGAAGCCCTATTCCGGCCCCGGTGGCTATGTCTTGCATCTCGTTAAGAGGAAGCGGAAAGGTCTGTGGGTCCGGTGCCTGGACCCCGGCTTCGGGACCGACCATGGCCACGATACTGCCGAGAATAATGACCAGTACGATCGCGGTGATGGCCACGAGGATGCCGTTTAACACGCCCGATCCCCGCGCCATCCGGCCGGCCGTGTAGCCGCCCCAAAGATAGGCAAGGAACTGGGCGATGATCAATCCGACCGCCGAACCGATTCCCGCGGCCCGTACGTCTTCGGGATTGACGCCCCGCTCGGCGATGCCGGTGCCGGCGAGAATGGACCCCACTATCGCCGCAATAACGATAAACGCTCCGAATGCGACCAGGGTTCCGCTAAGTATCGACCACAGTGATACTCCGCCCCGGGCCCGGTCGATATGGGTCATAACGGGTTCCCTGGGCGCGTCCGCCTCCGTGCGGCGCTCGGTTACGGGCTCCGCACGGCGGTCCGAGTCGCCGCGCGGCTCGGTTGCCGGTTCCGTGCGATCTTTCGCCCGGTCGCCGGCGCTGTCTTTCTTGCGCACACTGACTCTCTTCGGGCTCATTTAACTCCCTCCGATCATGTCCCAGAGGTTCTGGGATTCGGTCTTTGTAATCATTACCCAAAGGAGGGGTTCCTGAAAATAGTCAGTCATGGGAGCCTGGACTCGACTGCACCGGGCGGTTAGGAGCTCAAGATGGGGCGAGGGC
>JAHWKV010000311.1 GCA_019347725.1 Actinomycetota bacterium | reverse complement strand
GGCGACGTGCTCGAGGCCCCGGGTCTCATGCTGCGCGAGCTACGGGGGCTCCTCTCGCCGACCCGTCCTGCCTGAGTGTCGTGTGGCGACACCAATGCAGGACGGAACCCTTCAGCTGCAGCGCGGCCCGGTCGCCCGGGCGCGCCCCGGCGCGACGCTGATGCCCAGGACGAGCGGGCCGGGGGCGCGGGCCTCCACGCGCGTCCAGCCGCCGGGCGCGCGGCGCACCTGGCCGGCGTGATGGCGGCCAACACCATTCTTCCGGTTATCGGCGTACCGATCCACGGCGGCCACCTTGGCGGCGCGGACTCCCTGTACTCCACCGTGCAAATGCCGTCCGGAGTGCCGGTGGCCACGGTGGGGCTCGACCAGGCCACCAACGCGGCCATCCTGGCGGTGCAGATTCTGGCCTGCAAACGCAACGACCTGGAGGACAAGCTGCGCAACTTCAAAAAGGAGCTGGCTCAGGGGTTAAAGGTTTGATCGATCGGTACACGCGGCCGCAGATGGCCGCGATCTTCAGCGAGCAGGCGAAGCTGGAGCACTGGTTGCAGATAGAGATCCTAGCTACCGAGGTACGGGCGGAGCGGGGCGAAGTTCCCGCCGAGGACCTGGAGGTCATCAAGCAGAAGGCCGCGTTCGACGTGGAGCGGGTCAAGGAGATCGAGCGCAAGACCCGCCACGACGTGGCCGCCTTTTTGGACAACCTTTCGGAGACGATCGGGCCGGCCGCTAAGCACCTGCACTACGGGATGACCTCCTCCGATGTGCTCGACACCACCCTGGCGCTGCAGCTGCGCGAGGCCTCGGACCTGCTGCTGGAAGGCCTGGATCGCCTGATCGAGGTGACGATAGCGGGAGCCCGACGGCACGCCCGCGCCTTTATGTCCGGCCGCACGCACGGCGTTCACGCCGAGCCGACCACCTTCGGGTTGAAGATGACCGGCTGGGCGTTTGAGCTGGATCGGGGCCGCGGGCGGCTGCGCCGGGCCCGGGAGGCCGTCTCGGCGGGCAAGCTCTCCGGCGTAGTGGGGACCTTCAGCGCCCTGGAGCCGGGCATCGAGGCCGAGGTCTGCAAGCGGCTGGGACTGCAGCCCGATCCCGCCTCGACGCAGGTGATCGCGCGGGACCGTCACGCCGAGCTGAGCTGCGCCATGGGGATCCTGGCCGGCACCCTGGATCGGATCGCCACCGAGATCCGCCACCTGGCCCGCACCGAGGTGGCCGAGGTGGCCGAGCCGTTTGCCACGGGGGAGCAGAAAGGCTCGTCGGCTATGCCCCACAAGCGCAACCCGTGGCGGTGCGAGCGCCTCAGCGGCATGGCGCGGATCGTGCGCGCGGGAATCACCCCGGCGCTGGAGAACATGGCCCTGTGGCACGAGCGCGACATCTCCCACTCCTCAGTGGAGCGTGTCATGCTCCCGGACGCCTGCACCGCGCTGGATTTCATGCTGGCCGAGGCGACGGTGCTGCTCGAAGGCCTGGTTGTCGACGAAAAGCGGATGCTGGACAACATGGAGGCGTCCTACGGCCTGATGTTCTCGCACAACCTGCTGCTGAAGCTGATCGATCGCGGGATGCAACGGGATGAGGCGTACCGGGTGGTGCAGAAGTCGTCCTCGGGGGCGTGGCAGGCGCGGATGCATCTGCGGACCACGCTCAGCTCAATCCCGGAGGTGACTACCCGTATGAGCCCGGCGGAGATCGACGACGTTTTTGACGAGGAGCGTTATCTTGAGCATGTGGACCACATCATCAACCGGCTTTCCGAGATAGAGGGGGCCTCATGAGCGTTTCCGTGCCCCCGGCCGTTACCTCCTTGGATCTGCCGCTCAAGCGGCTGGGTTCAGGCAAGGTGCGCGAGATTTTCGAGCTGGACGGCGAACGGCTGCTGCTGGTGGCCACCGACCGGATCAGCGCCTACGACGTGGTGATGGACCAGGGCATCCCGGAGAAGGGGCGGGTGCTGACCGGTATGACGCGCTTTTGGCTGGACCGCTTTACCGATATCTGCCCCAACCATCTGATCTCGATGAAGCTGTCCGACCTGCCCGAGGAGATCCATTCGTTTGCCGACGAGCTGGCCGGCCGATTCATGATCGTGCGCCGGCTGAACATGATGCCGGTGGAGTTCGTGATCCGCGGCTACCTGGTGGGCTCGGGCTGGAAGGAGTACCGGCAAAACGGCACCATCGCCGGACTGAAGCTTCCGGAAGGTTTAAAAGAGGCGGACAAGCTATACCTTTTAGATCGAATAAAGACTGAAGTTTTCCCCCCGGAGAAGTTTGTTTTCCTGAAATTCTTTACGGCTTCCTTTACATTTCTTTATTTGGTTTTATTGATTTTCTTTTGGAAGAAAATATCCCTTTTATCCCACAAAGCAATAAGATATTATAAGGATTTTAGCGGATTGCTGCAAAATACTGTGCAGAAGCTGAAATTAGGAAC
>JAHWKV010000310.1 GCA_019347725.1 Actinomycetota bacterium | reverse complement strand
GGCGGCCACCTCTGGCTGAAAGATAGGCGGGACGGGTTGAGGATGCTTGTCGAAATTCGTCTTTACCCAGTGGAACTGCGGAGTGTTGAGCGCAGGTAGCTGCACCATGGTAATTCTCACCATGCTCTTGTCGTGCAGCAACTCGCAGCGCACCGACTCGGTGAAACCTTGAATGGCGTGTTTGGCCCCGCAGTAAGCGGACTGGAGCGGTATCCCTCGGTAGGCCAGGGCCGATCCCACCTGAACGATGCAACCCCGATCTCTTGCCACCATTCGCCGCATAACGGCATGGGTGCAGTTCACGTAACTCAGGTACGTGACGTCGTTTACCCGTGCGAAGTCCTTTACCGACATTTCGAGGAAAGGGGCGAACACCGAGACCATGGCGTTATTGACCCAAATGTCGATCGGTCCCAACTCGGATTCGATGGCCTCGACGGCGGCGAGGACCTGTTCGTCACAAGCTCGGCGGACGGAGTTTGTCGGGTACAAGACTGGCCGTCCGGTTCTTCGGGAATTTCTTGGTTCCAGGCGACCGACCCGCCGCAGTAGCAGCGCAGGGTCACCGACTTGCACTTTTCGTCCCACTGCATATCTATGATGCGAAGCGTTCCCAAGAGCACCCGGCCGCCGCAGTTTGAGCAATATGGGGCGAACAGTTTGACCTCCCTCCATAGCGTTGGAAGAATCTTGCGGTCCGAGGGGTGGCGGGGTCACGGTCCAATGGGGCAGAATTGGCTGGTGATTAGCCAATCCAGTAAGGGCCGCCAGGGGTGAAGGGCAGTGATCTGGCCGAACTTTTGGCCGGATGGGCCGATTCCGGCCACGGGACGCTGGCTCAGCAACTCGCCCACGCACTGCGCCGGGCGGTGCAGTCCGGATTGTTGGCCGACGGGACGCCGCTTCCTTCCGAGCGGTCTATGGCCGCGGTCCTTTCGGTCAGCCGCTCCACGGTCACGACTGCGCTCGACGAACTGCGTGCCGACGGGACCGTTGAGTCCCGTCGTGGGAGCGGCACCAGGGTCCGCAACCAGTATTCCAGTACGGTCGTAGGCACTCGGGTAGCCCAGCATTTCTCATCGGTAACCGGCATCGACCTGGCCGCCGGCAACCCACCGGACCCTTCGCACCTGCCGCCTGTACGCCTGGACATAGCCGCTCTGCTTGCCGGGGGGAGCGGTCCGGGAATCGAGCCCCTGGGCCTTCCCGCACTGCGGAAGGCTCTTGCCGATGGGTACTGCGCCCAAGGCAAAATCACCGATCCCGGTCAGATCCACGTCACTGCAGGTGCCCACCAGGCGATATCCCTGGCGGTTCGTGCTCTTGCGGGCAGGGGAGATTTGATAGCCGTCGAAAATTTGACCTACACCGGTATCTTCGACATTGTCGATGGCATCGGAGCCCGTTCCCTGCCGGTGCGAACAGACCGGCAAGGAATAGTGCCGCATGACCTGGACCGCATCCTCACCCAGCACTCGCCCAGCGCTTTGTACCTGCAGACCGGTCCCCACAACCCGACCGGGGCACTGCCTTCCCCGGGCCGGTTGAGCGAGGTGGCCGAAGTGCTGGACCGCCACGACGCGACGGTGCTGGAGGATTGTGCGCTTGCTGACCTCGCCTTCTCGGGTCCACTAAGGCCCAGGCTCGTCACCTTGTGCCGCAGAGCAGTGGTGGTAAATATAGGGTCGTTCAGCAAGGTGGCCTGGGGCGGGTTGAGGCTCGGCTGGATGCGAGCGCCCGATCCTTTCATCGAGCGCACTATGTACTTGAGGCTCGCCGGAGACCTCGGTCCATCCGTGCCCGCCCAACTGCTCACGCTGCAGTTTCTGCCTGAGTACGACGATGTGGCCGGCCGCCGTAGATCCGCACTTCAGGCCACGGTCGAGCGTGCTGTGCAGCGACTGCACGCCGATTTGCCGGAATGGAAGCTAATGAAACCGCAGGGAGGTTCGGTCCTGTGGGTCCAGCTGCCGGTGCTCGAAAGCGATGCCTACTGCCAGCTGGCCGGACGTCACGGTGTTCATATAGCGCCGGGCTCCGTCTCCACCCCGGCTCGCCGGCCGAACTCGTTTGTTCGCATCTGCGTCGATCGCCCATGGCCGACGGTGGAGGAAGGTATCAGAAGGCTGCACCTGGCCTGGCGGGAACTAAAGGCCAAGCCCGAATCCGCTTCGGTCGAATCGTCACTACGGGCCGCGAATCCTTAAAGCGGTGATTTGGTGCGGTGTTGGGGTGAACGAAGAGCGATATCAGTGCGTTTTTCGGTCGGTCGTCGAGCAGGTCGAGCCTTCTTAGCCGATCTTTCGATATCGCCAGACGCACAGCGGGATGAAAATCGTGAGCAGCCCGGCCACCCACGCTGCCGCTCCGGGAAACGACCCCAGGTCCCCACCGATGGAAAGCGCTCGAGCGGTGTCGGCGCTCAACGACACCGGGCTCGCGGCTGCAATTCGCTC
>JAHWKV010000030.1 GCA_019347725.1 Actinomycetota bacterium | reverse complement strand
GTAAAGGATTCGAGCGGAGGTGTCCGGTGACCGAGGGGTCTAAAAAAGGTAAGGGATCCAAAAACAAGGATCCAATCTTCGCCTCTTCCAGCTTCAACATCGCTCGGGTGCGGGGCATCACCATAGGGGCGCACTGGAGCTGGCTGATAGTGGCCGTCCTGGTGAGCTGGACTCTGGCGAGCTTCTTCTTTCCCACCGAGTACCCGGGCCTGGGCGACCGCACCTACCTGGTGATGGGGATAGTCTCGGCGCTCCTGCTTTTTGCCTCCATCCTGCTGCACGAGCTGGGCCATGCGTTCCGAGCTCTCAAGGAGGGGATGAAGGTCGGCGACATCACCCTGTGGCTGTTCGGTGGTGTGGCCCGCTTTGAGGGTATGTTCCCCAGCCCCGGGGCTGAGTTTCGCATCGCCATCGCCGGCCCCGTCGTCTCGCTGGCGCTGGCCATCGGCTTTACGGCGGCGGGCGTCTTCGCCGGTGGGGCAGGAGCCCCTCTGCCGGTCGTGGCCATAGCCGACTACCTCGGTACGATCAACTTTTTGGTCCTGGCTTTCAACCTGGTTCCGGCGCTGCCGCTGGACGGTGGCCGGGTGCTGCGCTCCTGGCTTTGGCACCGGCAGCAAAACTTCACCGCGGCGACCTTGTCGGCGGCCAAGGCGGGCAAGGCCTTTGCCTATGTGCTGGTCGGTATGGGCATTCTCGGGTTCTTCAGCCAGGCGTTTGCCGGTTCGATCTGGTTCGTACTGCTGGGCTTTTTCATCCTGCAGGCGGCCGAGGCCGAGGGCCAGTATGCGTTGCTGACGGCCACATTTCGGAACCTGAAGGTCAGGGACCTGATGACGCCCGATCCGGTAACCGTGGCGCCTCAGGATCCGGTTTCCCGTCTGCTCGACTCCATGGTGGGACCTCGCGGGCACTCCACCTATCCGGTTGCCGGCGAGGACGGCGGTCTGGCCGGGTTGATCTCGGTGCGCATGGCTGCCGATGTGGCTGCCGACAGACGGGACGTTACACCGGTGCGCAATGTGATGATCCCTGCCGAAGAGGTCCCGACGCTGGACGAGAACACGTCGATGATCGAAGGGCTGGACGCGCTTCGCGCGGCTCCCCGCCGCGCGGTGGTGGTCTCTTCGGATGGCTCCATCGCCGGAATCGTTTCCGTGTCCGACGTTGCCAAGGCGGTGGAGCTCGAGCAGGTAAAGGGCGCCGGGCAGGAGACCACGGGCCGTAGCGCCGGCTGGCTTGTGTGGGTGGTGGTGACCTTGCTCATGGCGCTGGCGGCGTCAGCCTTTTACTATCCGCCGCTGGCGGTTACCAAGCCCGGTCCCGCCATAGACGTTGCGGACGGTATCTCGATCGAGGGAGTGCCTACCTCCGAGATCAACGGTGAGTACCTGCTTCTTTCGGTGGAGGTGTCGCAGACCAATGCCCTGGGCACCCTATGGGCTGCTGCGCACCCGGATCAGCGCGTAACGCCGGTTTCGGCTTTGGTTCCCGAAGGGATATCCGACGAGGATTTCATGGAGGCCCAGCTCCAGATGTTCGACGAGAGCCAGATGCTGGCCGCCGCTGCGGCGGCCGAATCGGCCGGCCTTGAGGTGGACATGAGCGGCGAAGGGGCTCGGGTCGTGGCCACCGTTCCGGATAGCCCGGCCGAGGGTGAGCTGGAGGAGGGCGACCTGATCACCGCCGTGAACGGCACGCAGGTGGATCTGTCGGCGGATCTGCGGGATATCGTAAGCGCCCGACCCGAGGGAACGGCCTTTGAGATTACGCTGGAGCGGGACGGGCAGTCTCAAACCGTCGAGGTAACCAGTGCTCAGCTGGACGCGGTGGAGGAGCTTAGCGCCGGCATAGGGGTCCTGGTCGCCACCGAAAACCTGGATATCGACCTGCCGTTTGAGATCGACTTTGAAGCAATGGACGTCGGCGGACCCTCTGCCGGACTGGCCTACGCTCTGGCTATAGTGGACATTCTCGACGAGCGGGACCTGGCCGGCGGCGAAACGGTAGGGGCGACCGGCTCGATATCGGTGGACGGCACCGTCCGGCCGGTGGGGGGAATCCACCCGAAATCACAGGGGGCCAGGGAGGCTGGAGCCCGGATCTTGTTGATGCACACCGACGACATCGACAAGCTGCGCCATGCGGACGAGCTAACCGTACGCGGCGTCGACGACCTTGACGAAGCGGTGGCAGCTCTTAACCAGATCACCGACGGCGACTGACCCGCGGGGCCGCTGCGAGTAAGATCCGGCCGTGAGCGTCGATGAACAGCACATGCGCAATGCCCTTACCGAGGCCCGGCGGGCCCTCGACCACGGCGATGTTCCTATCGGTGCGGTGGCAGTGCTCGATGGCCGGATTCTGGCGGCGGCGCACAACACCCGCGAGCTGACCGGCGATCCCACCGCTCACGCCGAGATTCTGGCCTTACGAGCTGCGGCGGTCCGTACTGGGGCGTGGAGGTTGGAAGGCGTGACCCTTTACTCCACAGTGGAGCCGTGCCCAATGTGCGCCGGCGCTCTGGTGGCGGCTCGGGTCAAGCGGCTGGTGTACGGCGCCCCCGATGCGCGGTGCGGTGCGGCCTGGTCGATTTACAACATCCCGCAGGATCCGAGACTTTTCCACCGGTGCGAGATCACTGCCGGTGTGCTGGAGGATCAGTGCGCACAGCTGATGCAGGATTTCTTCGCCGCCAGGCGAGATATTGCAGGGTTCCTATAATTGGTGGTGGTGGAGTACCAAAGCGGCCGACTGGGCGCGCCTCGAAAGCGCGTGAGCTGAGAGGCTCCGTGGGTTCAAATCCCACCTCCACCGCTTTAGGGAACCGTGGGGTGGATACTGCTGCATTCGATCCGCCGTGCATCCCCAATTGCTGCGTTCCTCGATCGCACCCGTAGCCTCCGGCTTGAGCGGTCCCCTGGGGCAATGGCGCGGCCCTAGTGGCCACCTGACCGCCGATCGACTGCGTTCCTCGATCGCACCCGTAGCCTCCGGCTACGAGCACTCCTCGCGCCTTGCGCTCGACGCCCAGGAGGCCACTGGATGCGTCGCCACCGCCCCAGGGGACCGCGGACCGCTCCTCGCGCCTTGCGCTCGACGCCCAGGAGGCCACTGGATGCGTCGCCACCGCCCCAGGGGGCCGCGCTCCCTGGGGCCGCTCCTGTCACCTTGCACTTCGGGATGCCGGAGCGGCGTCGAGGTCGCAACCATTTGCTTAACCACTACAATCAGTTGTGGAGGCGTCGCCTAGACAGGCCTATGGCGCTGGTTTGGAATACCAGTTGGGGAGCAATCCCCTCGCGAGTTCAAATCTCGCCGCCTCCGCTCAGGCGACCGTGAGGTGGGCCCGCTGCATTCGACGCATTCTGCATCTCCGCCCGCGAGCCGCGGCCACCTTCGTGGCGTTCCTGCTGATCGGTTTCATCCCCTAGCCGCCGTTTGTTTGGCAGGCGGTCACGGCCGTGCAGATCGACCGGGTCTTCTTTTGGAGTTCGGTCGCCACGGCAATTGCCTTCTTTGTGGTGAGCGCCGCCAAGACCAAATTCGTGGATTCCGCGTGGTGGTCGGAGGGCTTGAAGACGCTCGCCCTCGGCGGCGCGGCCGCAACGGTCGCTTATGTGGTGAGCAGCCTCCTGAACGACATCGGCGCCTAACCGGGCAACGGATGTTCTCACCGCCTGCTGGGTTCGGGTACACTGAAAGTCGCGCTAGGTGGGCAGTTGGCGGTTGCCTGTAACTCCAAATCCGCCTCATGGGAGGCTGAATTCCCACCCTAGGCTTGAAAGCATTCGGGGACGGTCCCGGTAAGCGGTGTTGACGGCTGGGTCCTGCGCGAGTGACCGGAGTGAACCAGGTCAGGTCGGGAACGAAGCAGCCTTAAGCTTCAAGGCACTGCGCCGTGGGGTCACCTGGCCCGAGCTGGCTGCCGCGGATACGCCCGGAGCTGATAGTCAAAGGTGGGTGCGCGGCTCAAGTTTTTGGACGTGCATGCGGCGTGAGCCGCCCCGTCCGCCATGGGATTCTGAATTTATGCCTCCGACGCGCATTTCCGACCGGCTACTCAGTTGGGCATCTTTGCTCGACGAGGCGACCCGAGAGCAGGCCGAGGCCCTGTCCCGCCTTCCCATCATCCACGGGCACGTCGCCCTCATGCCCGATGCGCACCTGGGCAAGGGCTCCACCGTAGGCTCGGTGATTCCCACGTACCGGGCGGTCATCCCCGCCGGCATCGGCGTGGACATCGGCTGCGGCATGGGAGCGGTCAGGACAAACCTGACCTCGCACGATCTGCCCGACGATCTCAACGGCTTCGTAGAATCTCTCCGCAAGGTGGTGCCGGCCGGACTGGGCAAGTGGCACGCCGAGCCTGGGGCCCGGCCGCGCCGGTGGTGGGAGCGGTACGGACCCGACGCCCCGGAGTTGGCCCATAAGGAGCAAGACCGCGTGCTCAACCAGCTGGGGACGCTCGGTTCCGGCAACCACTTCCTCGAGATCGTCCTGGATGAGGCCGACGCGGTTTGGGTGTTTTTGCACTCGGGATCCAGGGGTATCGGCAATCTGCTGGCCCAGCAGCACATGAAGGTGGCCCGCAGTTGCTGCGACTACGACCTTATGGCGCTGCGCGGCAGCAAGCAGGACCTGGACCTGGCCTGGCTCACCGAGGGCACCGACGGGTTTGCCGGGTACATACACGCCATGCAGTGGGCGCAGGCCTACGCCCTGGAGAACCGCTCGATCATGATGACCAACTCCCGGGAGCACCTGTTTCGCTGGGTGAGCCGCGGGCGCAGTCGGCCGGCCGAGGCGCCGGTCGAGCTGGAAAGGATCAACTGCCACCACAACTTCACGCAGGCCGAGTGGTGGCCCGATCAGCAAGGAGCGTTCGCCGAAACCAAGAAGGTCTGGGTCACGCGCAAGGGGGCCATCGAGGCCACCAAGGGAAAGCTGGGGCTGATCCCCGGTTCCATGGGCGCTCGCTCCTACGTCGTGCGGGGCCTGGGCAATCCGGCGTCGTTCAACTCATGCGCGCACGGGGCCGGGCGGCTGATGTCGCGCACCCGGGCCCGCCGGGAGCTGTCGACCGCCGACTTCGCGGAGAAGATGGGCAACCGGGCGTGGTTGCGATCCTCCGCGGCGAAGCTGCTGGACGAGCACCCGGACTCTTACAAGCCGATCGACCGCATAATGGCCGATCAAACCGACTTGGTCGAGATCGTGCATACGTTTGAGTCGGTAGTGAACTACAAGGGCGTCTCTTAAGCTCGGCCATCAGCTCGGCGCGTTATGCTCTGGGGACCCTATGGCTCATCTGTCGCTTTACCGCAAATACCGCCCCCAGAGCTTTTCCGAGGTGGTCGGCCAGGAACACGTTACCCGCACCCTGCAGCGGGCCGTCACGCAAAAGCGGCTGGCGCACGCCCTGCTTTTCAGCGGTCCGCGCGGGACGGGCAAGACATCCACCGCTCGCATCCTTGCCAAGGCGCTCAATTGCGAGCGCGCCGAGGGGGAGCCTTGCGGGGACTGCTCCTCCTGCGAGCAGATTAGGTCGGGAGTCTCGCTGGACGTGGTGGAAATCGATGCGGCCTCGCACGGCTCCGTCGACGACGCTCGTGATCTGCGGGAAAAGGTGGCTTACTCCACGGTGGGGGGCCGGTGGAAGGTCTACATCATCGACGAGTGCCACATGCTGTCGCCCGCGGCCAACAACGCATTGCTCAAGGTGCTGGAGGAACCGCCGGACCACGTAGTTTTTGTGTTCGCCACCACCGAGCCGTACAAGGTGCTGCAGACGGTGCAGGACCGCTGCCAGCGCTACGAGTTCAGGGCGGTCTCGGCAATCGACGCTGCCCGCCGCCTGGCCCAGGTGTGCGAGATGGAGGGCATAAGGGCCGACGAGCAAACCCAGGAGTTAATCGCCTCCCGGGCCGGAGGCTCAGTCCGGGACGCGCTCAGCATGCTCGATCAGCTCCGATCCTTTGCCGGCGACGACATGGAGGTCGGCGACCTTACTCAACTGCTCGGTCGGATGCCGGACGATCTGCTGTTCGAGGCGGTGGACATAGTGTCCGAGCGGGACGTAGGGGCGGTCTTTGTCTTCGCCGAGCGTCTGGTGCGTTCCGGTGTGGACCTGCGGGAGTTTGCCCGCGGACTCACCGATCATCTGCGCTCGCTGTTTTTGGTGCTAAACGTCAAGGCCGCCAGAGAGATTCTCGAGGTCACCGACAATCAGCTGACCAGGTTGCAGGAGCAGGCCAACCGTTTCCAAGCCGCCGAGCTGCTCAGGTTGCTCGACCTTACCAACGAGATCCAGCTGCAGTTGCGGCAGGCGGTGCCCGGACGGCTGGTCCTTGAGATTGCTCTGGCGAGGATGGCCCGCCCGGAGCTGCACGCCACCCCGGCCTCCCTGCTGGCCCGCCTGGAGCGCCTGGAGGCGCACTCCGGCCCGCAGGAACGTGCTGCAGCTCCTGTCGAGCCCGCCAAGCCCAAGGCAGCTCCTGTCGAGCCCGCCAAGCCCAAGGCAGCTCCTGTCGAGGACCCTACGGTCGACCCCGTCGCGAAAGCTCCGCAGGAAGCACAGTCTGCAGAAACGCCGGAGCAGGAGGGGGCGATGCGAGTGAGCGACGCCTCGGAGTTGGACATTGCCCAGATCGAGCGGGCCTGGCCGGTCATCCTGGAGAAGGTGAAGCGGCGCAAGATCTCACTGCACGCGATGCTGCATCCGGCTCACCCCGCGGCATGGCAGGGACACGAGCTCATCTTGGAGTTTGGTCCCCGTTCCCGTTTTCACCGGGACAAAGTCTCGGAGGAGGCGCAAAATGCTCCTCTAGCCGAAGCTTTTGAACAGGTGCTCGGCGTAAAGCCCAAGATCAAGTGTGTAATGGGTACGGAGGCGAGTTCTGCAAGACCGGCAAAGCGCGCTTCGTACGAATCCGAGGGTCCCGAGGAGGATGAGCCGAGCGATTCGGATTCCTCGGAGCCGGCCGAGGACGCGGTCGAGTTGATTCACCGAGCCTTTAAAGGAACAGTGGTTGTAGATGACCCCTGAAGGGATGTGCCTCAAATGGACATGAACAAAATGATGAAGCGGGTCGCCAAGATGCAGTCCGAGCTGGCCAAGGCGGAGGAGCAACTGGCCGGCGAGGAGATTACCGGCACCTCCGGGGGCGGATTGGTCTCGGTAACGGTTACCGGCAAAGGCGAGTTCACGGATGTGAAGATCGACCCGGAAGCCGGCGATCCGGACGACCCGAGTTTGCTGGAGGATCTGGTCCTGGCTGCCATCAACGAAGCTGTCCGCCAGCAGCACGAGCTGACCCAGGAGCGCCTGGGTGGTTTAAGCGAGGGCATGAACATACCCGGCATGCCCGGCCTCGAAGGTTTGTAAGGGTGCCCGACTCTGTCTCAGAGCCCCCTTTCGAATCCTCCGGGCGAGCTTAGGCAACGTCGATGGCCATGTTCGCGCCTCCCGTGCAGGAGTTGATCGACGAGTTCTCCAAGCTGCCCGGGATCGGCCGCAAAACCGCACAGAGATTGGTGTTCCACCTGTTGAAGGTGGATAACCGGACCGCCCGGCAGCTGGCCGAGGCGATTGTCACGATGCGGGACCGGGTGCGTTTTTGCCCGCAGTGCTTCAACTTTGCCTCCGAGTCGCTATGTGAGTACTGTCGGGACGCCCGCAGGGACCCGGCCGTGGTATGTGTGGTAGAAGAGGCGCCCGACATAGTCTCTGTGGAGAAGACCGGCGAGTTCAACGGCCGCTACCATGTACTCGGGGGGGCGATATCCCCGATAGATGGGGTCGGCCCCGATGACCTGCACCTGAAGGAGCTGCTGGATCGGATTCCCGTCGACGGGATCCAGGAGGTCATCGTCGCCACCAACGCGTCCGTGGAAGGCGAGGCGACGGCGGTGTACCTTGAGAACCTGATCCGCCCGAGAGGCGTGCGTGTGACGCGCCCGGCCCGGGGCATCCCGGTGGGCAGCGACCTGGAATACGTGGACGGCTCGACGCTGGCCGAAGCGCTGGCCGGCCGCCGCGAGATGTAGGGGAACGATGAACCGAACGTTGAAGACCGTGGGGCTCACCGTGGTGGCGAC
>JAHWKV010000309.1 GCA_019347725.1 Actinomycetota bacterium | reverse complement strand
GGCGACGGAGATACCGTGGCGATCCTTCCGGCCGTCGCCGGCGGCGCCGACTAGCTCGAAGGACGGACTTTGTCGATGCGGGCGGACGACATGTCGGGCCTAGTGGGCAACACGCCTCTGGTCGGCATACACAGCTTTTCGCCCAACCCCAACGTGCGGATCTGGGCCAAACTAGAGGGGCAGAACCCGACCGGATCGGTCAAGGACCGCATTGCGCTGAAAATGATCACCGATGCGGAAGAGCAGGGCATCTTGAAGCCTGACAGCATCCTGCTGGAACCGACCTCCGGCAACACCGGCATTTCGCTGGCCTTCCTGGCCCGCCGCAGGGGCTACAGGCTCATCTGCGTCATGCCGGAGACCGCTTCGGCCGAGCGAACCCAGATGATCAAGCTGTTCGGCGGTGAGGTCGTCTACTCCCCGGGTATAGAGGGCTCCAACGGCGCCATCAAAAAAGCCAAGCAGATGGTTACGGAGAATCCGCAGTACGTGATGCTTTACCAGTACGGTAACGAGGCCAACCCCGACTCCCATTACGAGACTACCGGGCCGGAGATTCTCAAGGACCTGCCTGAGGTCACCCACTTCATAGCAGGGTTGGGCACGGGCGGAACGCTGACCGGCGTCGGCCGCTTTTTCCGCGACAACAAGCCCGAGGTGCGGATAATCGCAGCGGAGCCGGAGCAGGGAGACCTGGTCTACGGGCTTCGGTCTTTGGAGGACGGTTTCGTGCCGCCCGTGCTGGATCAGAGCGTTTTGCACTCGAAGATCAAGGTCAACTCCGACAAATCCGTGGCGTTTACTCAAGCCCTGGTCAAGCAAGAGGGCGTGTTTGCGGGCATTTCGTGCGGTGCGACCGTCTACCTGGCCCAGCGCACCGCGGAGAAGATTGAATCCGGCGATATCGTCTGCCTGTTTGCCGACGGGGGATGGAAGTACCTGTCCACCGACATCTGGGGCATCGACTCTCAGATTGCGGCCAAGCGGGTGGAGTACATGCCCTGGTGAGCAGGACCGCAGCGCCCCCCGACCACCGATGCTGCGCAGCGCCAAGTCCTGCGTCGTAGATTGGTGGCGTGATTACCAACCTGTTTGAAGCGGTTGTGCTCGGGGCTAGCGGAACTTACCCCAAGCCCGGAGGCGCTTGCAGCGGTTTCTTGCTGCGGTGCAGAGACTCATGCGTGTTGGTGGACGCCGGTCCCGGCACGTTTGCCAACCTGCAAAGGCATGCCGATTTTCACGAACTCACGGCCGTGGTGATATCGCACCTGCACCTGGACCACATACTCGATCTGTTTAGCCTTTACCACGCGCTGCGCTACGGCAGGGACAGCCGCGGGCCCACTGGGCTAGAGGTCTACGCGCCGGAGGGTACCGAGGAGCATCTGCGCCAATTGCTCTCACCCTACGGTGAGGGCGACTTCGGCGGGTACTTCGATTTCCATGTGATCCGCTCCGGGGACAAGGTCGGCATCATGCCGTTTGTCTTCACCTTCAAGAAGACGACCCACCCGGTGGAGACGCTGGCGATGAGCGTGGACGCCAACGGCCGGACCTTGGTCTACACCGCCGACACGGCGTGGAACGACGGTCTGGTGGCGTTTGCGCGCAACGCCAACGTGCTGATCGCCGAGGCTAGTCTCCAGGAGCCCGACACTCCGGCATCCCAGGTACACATGACGGCCGAGGAAGCGGGAAAGCTTGCCAAGACGGCTGGCGTAGGCCGGCTTGTGCTCACCCACATAGTGCCCGGGTTGGACCCGATGGTAAGCCTCGAGCAGGCCGGCAAGCACTTCACCGGAAAGATAATCGCGGCGACGGACAACTACGTTATTTAGCTGCGCTACCTTCGCCCGGCCCCCCGGGCGGCACTTACAATCGATCGCTACGGTCCGTGGTGGGCGGGATCTGGCTTGGGTGCAGCCGGCCTCTGTGGCCCGCGTGACAAACTGTCCTGTCACCGCTTGGCGGTACAACAAAACGTGGAGACTTCACCGCGCACCTAAAGGCGAGCGCGGCTCGCGCCGGACGTGGAAGCGAAAGGAAACTTTGAGTGACTAGACATGATGGGCGGCAACCCGACGAACTTAGGCCTATCGAGATCGAGCGCGGTTTCGTGGAGTTTGCCGAGGGTTCGGTCCTTTACGCCTCCGGCAAGACCAGAGTTCTGGTTAACGCCACGGTCGACGAAAAGGTTCCGGACTGGATGCGCGGGAAGGGTAAGGGCTGGGTGACCGCCGAGTACTCGATGCTACCGCGTGCTACCCAGACCCGCACGCCCCGGGAAGTTACCAAGGGCAAGCTTGGAGGGCGCACCCAGGAGATTCAGCGGCTTATCGGCCGGTCCCTGCGGGCGGTATGCGACATGAAGGCGCTGGGGGAGCGAACCATATGGCTCGATTGCGACGTGCTGCAGGCCGACGGAGGCACGCGCACGGCCTCGATATCCGCCGCCTAC
>JAHWKV010000308.1 GCA_019347725.1 Actinomycetota bacterium | reverse complement strand
TTGTGTGGCGATGCTGTCAGCTAAATCCATTTCCCTGACTCCTAATCAATCGGTTTCCAGAGCCTTGCATCCCAGTGCTTGCGCGCCTCCTCGTCTTCCGCCTCGATAAACTCTGCCGGCCGTCCGAGATGGTCGATTTCCATAGCAGCACGGCTTGAGTCGGGCTCGGGCTCGTCAGTCAATGGCTCATCTTTTCTCACGGCGTCGTTTTCAGGCGGAGCCGGTTAGCGTGCAGCTTCAGCAGCAGTAGCAGCCGCCGGCCATGCGGCGTCTCATGGATCCTCACGCTCGCTCGGTATGCCAGCTGCCGCCAGTCGGCGCTGGATTGTTGCGGCTGTTGCACTTGTAACGTTTGTAGCGCTTTCCTGGGGGGAGGCACCTACGTCGTTTTCGCCCTCTATCCTTCCCTTTGAGTCGGAAACGTAGCGCTTCCACGCGTCATAAAGGTCCTCTCTCGTGTAGCCCTTAGGGATACGGTCGCCTATACGGACGTTTTTGCTATGCACTCCGTAAGCGCGTAGGCGCTGGGCAAGTCCTCGAGCGTTGAGTCCTTTTCCATATAGGTCACCCCAGGGACTCTCCTCTATCTCGTTAAGGGCCTCGAGGAGGTCCTTCGACGACATCGCCTCTGCATCGCCGAACACCTCTTTAACGTCCTCCAGGAGCTTGACTCCTAAACTGGGAGTGGCTGCCCGTGAATCCGCTACAAGCGCTACGGCCGCTACGCGGGCCTTTTCCGGCCAATCGCCACCGGCTGCATCGGCGATTGCCAACAGCGGCTCCCAGATATCCGCATCGCGGTCCTCGATGCTGTCCGGCAATTCTGGCCAGGCATTCGCCAACCTCGGCGCGGCAGAGGCGGCCCACTCGCCCAGGCGGTCGCGCAGTCGGTGGCCCTCGTCGCCATGCACGCGGCGGCGAAACGGCTGTATCTGCTCATCGGGCGCCCGGCGACGCATGCGAATCACCACAGAGCGACTAATAAGCGTGTCCGGCAGTCCGCCTAGCCCTGCGAGCGCAACCGCGCAGTAGGCCGGTATTTCCTCGGTTGTTACGAGCTTGCCTCGCACTACGCACCGACCCGCTACCGCGCCCCGCCGGTGTCCAGCGTTTAGTAGCCCTCGGATCTCCTCGTTGTCTTTCGCCTTGGGACCAAAAACCGTATCGACCTCATCGAACAAAATCGTAGGTGCGCCGGCCTCCTCATCGCCTACCTTCCGAAACAAGTAGGACGGGGTCACGTTTACCGCCTCGATGGGGTTAGGTACTAGTAGCTCGGTCACCTCCAAGGCTCGCGTCTTGCCGCTTGCAGGCTCCGGCGAAAGAAACGCGATCCGAGGCGTCGAGTCCCAGCAGTCCATCAAGTGTGTATGGGCGATCCACAGCACATGGACGAGACGATGGTTCGACGTCGGATATGAAACGAACCGGCGAAGAAAATCATCGACGTCAAGCAGTAGTAGCGCCGGCGGCCAGTCTTGATTGCGCACGCGCCGCCGGTAGGGCTCCCAATCATCCCCCGTGCGGATCTGATCGCCGATGCTCAAACGCGCACTACTTCTGAGCCGGCCTCGGCCAAAAGGCGTTCGGCGAATGCCGCTGTCCCGTGGCTCCCGCAGAGCACGCACGCCCAGATTTCGGCATCTTGTGGCCGGTTAGTCGTGACGAGAGCGGCGGCCGGTCCGTGGCGGATAAGGTCCTCGGGATTCGGCTGACAGGCCGGGCAGGGCATAAACGTGCCCTGCAGACCGTTTCTCAGAGCGAAAGCGTACAGGCGTCCAGGCTGTCGGCCGTGGACGCTAGAATGGCTACCGAAGCTGCCCGCAAACGGTTTCGTCGCCCGCCCCTTGCCCTGGGGGCGGGTTTCTTTTTCAGTCATGGCGGCCTCACCTTGAGCAAGTTTTCATCGAGCGGCCCTCAGTCCGGTCGGGTTCGCCGAGCGCTCCGAAAGCCACCGCTCCACCTCCGCCTCTGCGTAGCGCACGTGCTTGCCAATCCGGATATAGGTCGGCCCCGTTCCCTCATGCCGCCATTTCGATAACGTCGCCGCCGGCACTCTAAGCATCTCGGCGAGTTCGGGAGGCGTCATGTAGCTCGTTGTCACCGTCACCTGTCCCTCTCTTTCGTCGATCCTTGAAAGCACGCTACACTAAGCGTTAGGCTGCAATTAGCGATAACGCATAACGAGTGCGCATAACGGGGGCCCAACGATTACTGAGCAACTTGCCCGGCCCGACACGTGGCGCCGCTTCAGCGAGTACCGGCTCGACGGCGACTGGCTGGCGCCGGCGCCGGGCGCACACGTTGAGGAGGTCGAGCTTCCGGCCGAGGTTTGGACCCGCCTCCTCACTTTGGATCTGGCGGAGAGCAGCGAGGATCTCGAATTCGTAAACAGATGGGGCTGTTTGGGCGTGGCAACGATCGATCGCGTAGTAGGGGCGGCCTCGTGGGATTACCCGGCCTTAAAGTTGCCCG
>JAHWKV010000307.1 GCA_019347725.1 Actinomycetota bacterium | reverse complement strand
CCTACCATTCGCTGTTGCGGGACCACGGCCTAACCTTCAGCGGCACCTCCCCGGACGGCCGCCTGGTGGAGATTGTGGAGCTGACGGATCATCCGTTCTTCATGGCCAGCCAGTTTCACCCGGAGTTTAGATCCCGCCCCAACCATGCGCACCCGATGTTTCGGGAATTCGTGGCGGCGGCTGTGCGCCGTGCGGTCGATCGGGGAACGTTCAATCTTCCCTCCGGAGAGCCGGCCGAAGTGGTAGAGACGGCGAATCTCGCCGGAGATCTCCACTCCTCGAGCTAGCGGCTTTGCGATTGCCGGATGCCCGGTAGGAGCGCCGAAACGCGCCCGCGCTCACGGTGGTTTAGGATCGAATTATGATTGGACACAGGAAGGTTCTGGAATCCGAGCAGATTCTGGACGCCGGATTCTTCACCGTACTGCGCGAGGCTGTGGAGCTGCCCGGCGGCAAGGTTAAGGATTACTACACAGCCAAACACCCCGGAGCGGTGGCGGTCGTCCCTGTCGACGAGGACGGTCGCGTGCTCATGGTGCGCCAATTCCGGCAGGCGGCCGGGGATACGTTGCTGGAGATTCCGGCCGGAAAGCTCGACCCCGGGGAAGACCCCTGGATGTGCGGCCGTCGCGAGTTGGAGGAAGAGACCGGTTACCAGTGCGAGCACCTCGAACTGCTGACCAAGTTCTATGCCAGTCCGGGGATGACCGACGAAGAGATCCATGTGTTCGTCGGTACGGGACTAAAACCGGTGGCGGAAATGCCCACGCACGATGGAGGGGAGCCGATCACCTCGGAGTGGCTTTTGAGCGACGAGGTCATACCTGCCATCGAGGATGGCCGGATCGTGGACGGCAAAAGCATCGTGGGAATTACCTTGTACAAGGTAAAGCAGCGTGAACAGGTTCACGACTTGGACTGACGGCAGGTTAGGAGTGGTAGCGCTTTGATAGTAGGAGTTCCTGCAGAGCTTAAAGATCACGAGTACCGAGTCGCACTGACGCCCGCGGGAGCCAGGGAGTTGACTTCGGCCGGCCATAGCGTGTTGATGGAGCAGGGCGCGGGCTCCGGTTCCCATATCGAGGACGAGCAGTATCTCGGCGCGGGAGCCGAGTTGGTCGATGTGGAGACGGTTTGGTCGGAGTCGGAGATGGTGCTCAAGGTAAAGGAGCCGGTCCCCTCAGAGTTCCCACGCCTTCGCGAGGACCAGGTCCTTTTCACGTTTTTGCATCTGGCCGCCAGTGAGCCTGTTACGCAGGCGCTTATCGACTCCAAGACGGTGGCCGTTGCCTACGAGACGGTCCAAAACGCCGCCGGACACCTGCCCCTGCTGGCCCCTATGAGCGAGGTGGCGGGTCGCATGGCTCCGCAGGTGGGCGCCAACTTGCTCGAAAAAGAACACGGTGGACGAGGTATTTTGCTGGGCGGTGTCTCCGGAGTCCATCCGGCCAAGGTGGTTGTCCTCGGCGGGGGGATGGCGGGCGCGAACGCGGCATGGCTGGCACAGGGTCTGGAGGCCGAGGTGCTGGTGCTGGACAAGAGCATCGACCGGCTGCGCTACATTGACTCGATCCACAAGGGACGGATTGTCACCATCATGTCCAACCAGACCACCATAGCTGAAGCGGTGACCGAGGCCGATCTGGTTATCGGGGCGGTACTGGTCCCCGGGGCGCGCGCTCCACACCTGGTCGGCAAAGAGCTCGTGGCGCAGATGAAGCCCGGCTCGGTGGTGGTCGACATCTCGGTAGATCAGGGAGGGTGCTTTGAGACATCGAAGATGACCTCGCACTCCAACCCCACCTTCGTGCACGAAGGTGTGGTGCACTACTGCGTCGGGAACATGCCCGGAGCGGTGCCGCACACCTCCACCTACGCTTTGACGAACGCGACCATGCCCTACGTGCTGGAGCTGGCCAACAAAGGTATCAACCAAGCGTGCACATCCGACCCCCTGCTGTGCAAGGGCATCAACGTGCTAAAGGGTCATGTCGTCAACCAAGCCGTTGCGGAGGCTCACGGGATGAGCTACAAGCCGGTCGACGCCCTACTGGGCTAGTGCCGTTGCGCGGCCATGCTTGAACGAAGGTCTGCCTGCTGGTAACGTCCCTCAAGTGAACTGCCGGCCTGAGCGCCCGCTCTCGCTTCAATTGTGTCGTGCGCTGGCTTCGGTGGCTCTTCTGGCTTCCGTGGTGGTGCCTGCATCCAGCGCGTTGGGCCAGTCTGACGATCTGGAGTCAATTCGCAAACGGCTTCAGGACGCCCAAAACAGGACCGGCACCGTCCTGAACGACCTCAAAAGCATCGATTCGCGCATCTATTCGGTCGGCCGCTCCATAGCCCAGAAGGAGGCAGAGGTGGCCACGCTTCAGGAGCGCATCGACAGCGCCGAGGAGCATGTGCAGGAGCTTGAGTCCCAGATGGTCCGGGTTCGTGAGGCCTCCAATGATCGGGCTCGCCGCATGTATATCAATGGGCCGGCCAA
>JAHWKV010000306.1 GCA_019347725.1 Actinomycetota bacterium | reverse complement strand
TCAGCCGATCGGCCTTTTCGCCCCGACCAGCCGTTTCGGCTCCCCGGAGGCGTTCGCGGCTTTCGTCGACCGCTGCCACGAGCAGGATGTCGGAGTCATGATCGACTGGGTCCCCGGGCACTTTCCCACGGATGCGCACGGGCTCGCCCGGTTCGACGGCACCCATCTTTACGAGCACGCGGACCCCCGCAAGGGCGCCCACGAGGAGTGGGGCACGTTGCTGTTTAACTTCGGGCGCAACGAGGTGCGCAACTTCCTGCTGGCCAGCGCCCTGTTCTGGTCGCGCGAGTACCACGTGGACGGTGTGCGCGTCGACGCGGTGGCCTCCATGCTCTACCTGGACTACTCGCGCGAGGAGGGCCAGTGGCTCCCCAACGTCCACGGCGGCAACGAGGACCTCGACAACGTCGCCTTCCTCAAGGAGTTCAACGAGGTGCTCCACGCGCGCGAACCGGGCATCATCTCGGCCGCCGAGGAGTCCACGGCGTGGCCGGGCGTCTCCCGCCCCACCTACACCGGGGGGCTGGGCTTTGGCTTCAAGTGGAACATGGGGTGGATGCACGACACGTTGCAGTACTTTTCCCAGGATCCCATCCACCGCAAGTACCACCACAACGATCTGACCTTCTCGCTGCTGTACGCCTTTACGGAGAACTTTATCCTGCCGCTGTCCCACGACGAGGTGGTGCACGGCAAGTCTTCCTTGCTGCACAAGATGCCGGGTGACCACTGGCAAAAGGCCGCCAACCTGCGTTCCCTGCTGGGGTGGATGTGGGCGCACCCCGGCAAACAGTTGCTGTTCCAGGGCAGCGAGATAGCCCAGGGCGACGAATGGTCGCATGACCGCAGCGTCGACTGGCACCTGCTGCAATACCCGGAGCACTCCGGGGTGCAGAACCTGGTCAAGAAGCTGAACATCTTGTACAAGGACGAGCCGGCTCTGTGGGAGCGGGACTTCGTGCCGGAAGGGTTCCAGTGGATCCAAGGCGGCGACGCCGACGCCAACGTGGCCGCGTTCTTGCGCTGGTCGGCCGACGGTAGCCGGTGCATGGCCTGCGTGGCCAACCTGGCACCGATAGCGCGTCCCGGCTACCGGGTGGGGCTGCCCAAAGGGGGCCGGTGGAAAGAGGTCCTAAATACCGACGACGAGCAGTTCCACGGCAGCAACGAGGGCAACAGCGGAGCGATAGACGCCGACCACGAGGGCTGGCACTTCCTGTCCCACTCCGCCTACGTCGACCTGCCTCCGCTGGCAGTGCTGTGGTTCGTGCCGGAGGAATAGCCAGACTTCCGGTTACCCCAAAGTCGGTGAGGGCGCCGTTCCACCGGAGCTCGGCGCAACTGCCTCGGTGCCTCCCATGTCCAGACGGAACGGCGGGTAGTCGTCGGTCATGAGCAGGGCGTAACCGTATACCCGGTAGACCCAGCGGTTCATACCCATCACCAGGTTGTACAGCGTATCCGGATACTTGCCGGTGAATAAAAGCACGATCGCCGCGATGAACACGAGTACCGAGATGAGGCCGGGAAACCCCACATCCATGGTCTGTTCGGCGGTTTCAAAACTGTACGACCACCCGAGGAAGATGCCGAGGATCAAGTAGTGCGGCAACGCCAGCAACCACGCCTTGATCAGCATCAGCCCCGGGACAGCTTCTCCGGGTACTCCACGGTCAGCCGCGCCGGGTAGTCGGGGTCATCCTGCAGCGAAAACGGCGAGTACTTGTCGGTACCCAGAACCGAAAACGCGTAGTAGCCGACCCGCCAACCCCAGCGCAGGACGCCCACGTTGTAGTCGAAGAGTGCTCGGGGGTACTTGCCAGTGAACAGTGATGGCGAACCAGGCCGCGATCGAGGCAAAGATCACTCCGAGGAACAAGAAAATCAAAACGATTGCATGAGGGATGGCCAGGAACCACTTCACCAGCCACTTCCATCTGGACAGGTCCTCGTCCAGAACGCCTTCAATTGAAACCGGGTAGCTACCGGAGTTCGACGCCATTCTGACTTCCCTCCCGACCCGTGGACCTTCCAAAAAGAACCTGTACATATTGTGAACCTTTTGGAGGGAGGCTGTCGCCCCCTTACTTACGGGCTTGCACCAGCGCACCGGTCATGGGAAACATCACCCCTTCGTCGTCGGCGTAGGTTCGAAGAAAATCCTCGAGATCCCGGTACATCGCCTCCCGGGCTTCGTCGGAAAGCTCGGCGATAGCCGTCGCAGCCGGGACGTGTGCACCCATTAGCCCATCGAGCATCGAGCGCGCCGACGGAAAACGAACCTCACTTACGTGACTGCGGATGTGAACGGTCCCAAAGGCGGCGCCGGTGAACAGCCTCCGCACCTTGTCCACATCGCCCAGCCAAAAAGGCGCATCCGAGCCCTCCAAGGCGTCGGGGCTTAGATGCCGGGCCAGCACCGGATTGAGATCCTGCACCGCTTGGTGGTGCTCGAGCCCCCGCCAGATCGCACATACCGCCCTGCCCCTGGG
>JAHWKV010000305.1 GCA_019347725.1 Actinomycetota bacterium | reverse complement strand
GGAGCCACGACGGCGTCGTTCCACGGCACCCGGCGGCCCTCCCGCACGGTGACCCGCTCGTCCTCCGGCAACGAGGCCTGTTCGAACCACCGCTCGAGGCTGATCTGCACGCGCAGCCGAAACGGGTACTCGTCGTCGAGCATCTGCCAGCCGAGCGTCGTGATCGCCGCCTCCAGGCGGGCACCGACGTCGTCCCCGGCCGCCTCCACGGCGTCCAAGGCGCTCAGAGTCGATCCTCCGGTGGTTATGACGTCGTCCACAAGCAAAACCTTCATGTCCGCAGTCAGCTCGGTGCCCTCGATTCGCTTCTGCTTGCCGTGTTTCTTTACCTCTTTGCGCACGGAGAACCACCAGGTATCGGTCCTAACCGCCACAGCGACGGCGATCGGGTCGGCTCCCATGGTCATCCCCCCCACGGCGTCGAACTCGACGCCGCGCTCTGCGGCGAGCGCCGCAACGGCCTCGGCCACCAGCTCGTAGCGGCTGCCCTTGGCGATGGCCCGCTTTCCGTCGATGTAGTCGTGGCTGAGTCCGGCGTTGGCCAGCTGAAAGGGTTCCTCCCGCCGCTCATGGCCGTACTTCATGACCAGATTCTTAACTCGCTCGCGCAGCTCCGCCAGGGTTCGGGGTGGTGCTTGGGCCGTCTCTATGACTCCTCCTCGGGGGATGGGCTTGGGTTGCTTGGTGGTCCCAATTTTGGCACACGAACCCGATGGTCCCACGGCACCGCGGTGGCCGTCGGAGGCGTCGCCGTACCCGCACGCGCAGCGCCCCCGGAGGTAACTCTCCGGGGGCGCCTGACGCGTTGAGGTTTGGTGGAGCTTCCTTAGAAGTCCATGCCTCCCGACGGGTCCGGCATACCGCCGGGCATCCCGCCGCCGGAGGGCTCTTCCGGCTTGTCTACGACCACCGCTTCGGTGGTTAGGAACAAGGCCGCGATGGAGGCTGCGTTCTGCAGCGCAGAGCGAGTCACCTTCGCCGGGTCGACGATACCGGCCTTCATCAGGTCCTCGTACGCGCCGGTTGCGGCGTTTAGTCCGTGACCGGAAGGTAGGGTGCTGATCCTCTCCACTACAACCCCGCCCTCGAGACCGGCATTGAGTGCGATCTGGCGCAGCGGCGCACCCAGCGCACGCCGTACCATGACGACCCCGGCCAGCTCGTCATCCTTCAGGTCGATCTCGAGCTTCTCGAGTGCGGCCTGGGCGAGTACCAGCGTGGTGCCTCCACCGGGTACGATGCCCTCTTCGACCGCCGCCTTGGTCGCCTGCACGGCGTCCTCGATGCGGTGCTTCTTTTCCTTGAGCTCGACCTCGGTGGCTGCTCCGACCTTGATGACCGCAACGCCGCCGGCCAGCTTGGCCAGGCGCTCCTGCAGCTTCTCTTTGTCGTAGTCGGAATCGCTCTTATCGATCTCGGCGCGGATCTGGTTGACGCGGCCCTTGATCTTGTCCGCGTCGCCTGCACCCTCGACGATCGTGGTCTCGTCCTTGGTGACCACGACCTTGCGGGCCTGGCCCAGCAGCGGCAGGTCGGTGTTCTCCAGCTTGAGACCAACCTCCTCGGAGATGAGCTCGCCGCCGGTAAGCACCGCGATGTCGCTCATCATGGCCTTGCGGCGATCACCGAATCCGGGAGCCTTGACCGCAACGCTCTTGAAGGTGCCGCGGATTTTGTTGACCACCAGGGTAGCCAGCGCTTCGCCCTCGGTGTCCTCGGCGATGATCAGCAGCGGCTTGCCGCTCTGCATGACCTTCTCGAGGATCGGCAGGATGTCCTTGACCGCCGAGATCTTGGAGTTGGCTATCAGGATGTAGGGATCCTCCAGCACGGCCTCCATGCGCTCGGGGTCGGAGACGAAGTACGGCGAGATGTAGCCCTTGTCGAAGCGCATTCCCTCGACCAGTTCCAACTCAAGGCCGAAGGTCTGGGACTCTTCAACGGTGATGACGCCGTCTTTGCCGACCTTGTCCATGGCCTCGGCGATGATCTCGCCGATCTCCCGGTCGTTGTTGGCCGAGATGGCACCGACGTGAGCTACCTGGTCCTTGCTCTCGATTTCCTTCGACATGTTGCCGATGAACTCGACGACGGACGCTACGCCCTTTTCAATTCCCCGCTTCAGGGCGATGGGGTTGGCGCCGGCGGCTACCACACGCAGACCTTCCCGGGTGATGGCGTGGGCCAGAACCGTGGCGGTAGTGGTTCCGTCACCGGCGACGTCATCGGTCTTCTTGGCGACTTCCTTGACGAGTTCAGCGCCGATCTTCTCGAACGGGTCCTCGAGCTCGATCTCCTTGGCGACGGTGACGCCGTCGTGGACGACCTGCGGCGCGCCGTACTTCTTGTCGAGCGCGACGTTGCGGCCCTTCGGGCCGAGCGTCGTCTTGACGGCGTTGGCGAGGGCGTCGACGCCGCGCTTGAGTGACGCTCGCGCGTCCTCGTCGTACGTGATCAGCTTGGCCATGGCGACAGATAACCTCTCAACTCGTGTCCGCGGGCGCGCTGCTCTGG
>JAHWKV010000304.1 GCA_019347725.1 Actinomycetota bacterium | reverse complement strand
CCCGCCATCTGGATGTTGGTAACTATGTAGGGCCGTTCCTGCTGTCGACCGTCCGAGCTGCGTATCTTGCGCCAGCCGTCTATCGGGCAGCGCACCTTAACCGCTCCGGCCCGGGACCGCTGGTGCGGGTGGATCTCAAACGACACCCAGGGCTGGCCGTCGAGTGTGTAGTGGTTCAAGCGAAATGCGTGCAAGGCGCTGCTGCGCGCCCCGGTGTCGATCTTGGCCTTGATAGCCTCGACGCCAAAATCCGGCAACGCCAGCCACTCCCTCCACCCGATCTGCCTGGGAATAGATGCCCTCCTTGATCATGGCTTAGCGATCGTGGATCGCCGGGTTGCGCTCTGCGTGCGCAATCTTGCCTATCAACAGATGTTAGCGGTCCGCGGCGGAATAAATTGGAGGTTCCGTTACGTTGGAAGGTATATGGCTAACTGGATGTGTTTCGATTGCTACCTCGTGCTGGATGCCGAGGACGAGGGCCAAGAAGAACCTTGTCCCAAGTGCGGCAACCCGATGGGGGAGGTCTTCTTAGAGGAGGAGACTTGAGGCGCCTCTCAGTCGGGGGTCCCCGGCCGCGCCAGAAGCTGTTAAAAGAAGCTGTGTGAACGGGATCATATAAGCGCGCCCTTTGCGAGGATGATCAGTACTCCCGCTGGATGTCCGACGTGGCGGGCTCCAGCGTCTTCATGAACTTCTGTAGTTGCATGATCTTCATCAAGTTTCCCTTGATTTTCATCTTGCCTTCCATAAATGCTGTCTGTGGGTTGAGTTCTCCCTTGTCCAGCGCCACGGCGGTTTCGTAGTCCTGGGTGATGACCGCGTCGGGGTCCTCCAGCTCGCCGATGCCGACATCGGGAACTCCATTTTCTATCCGTAGATAGGTCTTCTTCTCGCCCTCCTCGGGGAAGTCCGTCGTGATCACCTGGACGTCGACGTTGTGGCCCTTGGACGCCTTGAGCACGTCGGCGTCCTTTTTCAGAGCGATGTTGGCAGCCTCGAAGTAATCCTCAGATTGAAATTTGACCGGCATGCGGGATCCTTTCACCTCCACTGATGCCCGTCGGCGACGAGCGGGCGCAAGACCTGATTACTAGAGGGCGAGGCGCCTACGATGGATACCAGCCCATAATTGAGGATACGGTACGAGCCGACATAGGGGGACACGTGGAAGAGACGCACCAGCCCGAGCAAATAGGCGCCGGCAAGGTGGTGGCCCGAGTGGTCGCGGGTTTGGTTCTGCTCATCGTGGCGGCGGCCGGCATCACGGGCCTGGTGACCGCAAACGGCGATGTCGGCGGAGTCCTACGATGGATAGCCGCTGGCGCCATGGGCCTGGCCATAGCGGCATTCGGCGCCGGATACTTCCGTTACCTGGCCAACCCACCGCCGCCTGACCCCGAACCCATGAAGGTGGATCCGCAGTTGTGCCTGGCCTATGTCTGCGAGATGTGCGGGCTGAGGCTGGCGGTAGTGGAGGTGGCCAAGGAGAGGGCCCCCAAGCACTGCGGCGAGGCCATGGTGCTGATCAAGCAGGAGGCGTAGCCGCCCTTAACGCCACTGGGTAGCCACACCAAAGGCCGCAGCGATCAGACCGAGTCCACCCCATAGCAACCAGTTGCTGTTGAAGACCTCCCACGACGTTCCCAGTATGTAGCGACCGATGATCATGAAAAAGCCCGTCCCGAGCATCCCGAAGAAGGCGTAGGGCACCCACTTGGGCGAGGGTTTTGGTTTGGGTTTTGGTGGAGGGGTGTATCGGTTGCGTTTCGATTTGGACTTAGGCATTTGGCTGCACCTCGTTTGGGTTCTTTTGTCTCCAGCCTCATTCTAGGGGTCCGGATGCCGTTGGCTCGACTCTGGTGCTAGTCTAAAAGCCCATGGCTCTTCGCTTTATCGGCCGTACCTTTATCGGCCTCGGCGCTCTCATACTGCTGTTTCTCGCGTACCAGCTCGTTGGGACCAACTTTGTCACCAGCCGCGAGCAGTCGGCGCTGGCCGGTCAGCTGGAAGAGCAGTGGACTACCGGCATCGATGCCTCGGTACCCGACCCCGGCGACGCCTACGCGCTGATGCAGATACCCAAGATAGACCTGGACGTAGCCGTAGTGGAGGGTGTGAGCGTTGCGGATCTGAAGAAGGGCCCGGGCCATTATCCGGGCTCCGCAGTTCCCGGTGGTCTGGGCAACTTCGTGGTTTCGGGACACCGGACCACCTACGGGGGTCCCTTTGGCGACCTGGACAAGGTGGAGATCGGCGACGAGATAACCGTGATCGACCGCAACCAGAAGGTCCATAAGTATGTCGTCAGCGAGACCAAGATAGTGCTGCCCAGCGAGGTTGGCGTCATCGCGCGCACCGACGAGGCCCGGTTGACCTTGACCACCTGCCACCCGAAATTTTCCGCCCGTGAGCGTCTTATCGTGGTCGCGGACCTGGTGGGTACTCCGGGAGACCTGCAGCAGACCGAGCCGACCGATGGGGAGATCGTGGACTCATGACCCGGGGTAAGAAGAT
>JAHWKV010000303.1 GCA_019347725.1 Actinomycetota bacterium | reverse complement strand
CTGAGTGACGCATGCTTGAGGCGTGACGGACTCCTTCACGCCCACCCCGGCTGACCGTTTCACGTTCGGCCTCTGGACGGTCGGCAACGTCGGCCGCGACCCCTTCGGGAACGAGGTGCGCCCACCGCTCGACCCGGTCGAGTCGGTGGAGCGCCTCGCCGCGCTCGGCGCCTACGGCGTCGGCCTGTACCGCAACTCCCGAAGCGCCGCGCTGACCGAGCTTTTGGAACTGCAGATCGCAGAGCCCGACAAGTCCCCTCAGGAGCTGTCCGCCCTGATGGAGCGCGCCGGCGCCTTTACCGAGAAGGCACTGGACCGCACGCCGGCTTTCGAGAAGTTTCGCAAGGTGCTGATACAAGTCGGCTCGACCCTTACGGCCGGTGAGTTCGCCGGCATGCTGATATTCGGCACCCTGTTGTCGGCGATGTTCTTGCTGCTTTTGACCGAGTCGTTCATCGCTCCGCTGTTCGCGCTGGTGGCGATCCCGGGGGTTACCATCAGCCGCCTCAAGCGCAAAGTCCGCAAACGGCTGTTGAAGCTGGAGGCGCAGCTGCCCGAGGTGCTGCAGCTCGTCGCCGGGTCGCTCGACTCCGGCACCTCGCTGCTGACCGCCTTTGAGCTGGCCGCCGAGGAGGGCGACGAGCCGCTGTCGTCCGAGCTGGGCCGCGTGGTAGGCGAGTCGGCGGTCGGACGGTCGCTGATCGACGCTCTGGAGGCCATGGCCACCCGGGTGGGATCCAACGACTTTGCCTGGACCGCCAAGGCCATTCGCATTCAGAGCCAAACCGGCGGCCGGCTCGCCGACACGCTGAAGATCCTGGCCGAGTTCATGCAGGCCCGAGTCGAGGTGAGGGGCGAAATTAGAGCTCTTTCCGCAGAGGCGCGTTTCTCCGGCCTTGTGCTGACCGCGATGCCCATCTGCATCGGAGGACTGCTGTTCGCCATCCGGCGGGAGTACGTCGAGCCACTGCTGAGCACGGGCGCCGGCAACATGATGCTCGGCGGGGCCGCTATGGGCATCTTCATGGGGCACGTGTGGATGAAGAAGATGGGTCAGGTGGAGGTGTAATGGATCCGCTACAGCTAATCAGCATCCTCACGGTCACCGGCGGCCTGCTTCTGCTCGTCGTGGGAGTCAACCAGACCGGCACGCGCCGCGGGCCGGGCGCGCTGGCCGAGCTGTACGGCGAAACCGACGACCTCGAAGAGGAAGACTCGCTCCCGATGGAAGCTTTGGCCGCACGGCTGTTGTCCCCGGCCAAACGTAACTTCGGCAGCATCGGGCGTAGGTTCACCCCCAAGGGACAGCTGGAGAAGATGCGGCGCAACGTCACCCTGTCCGGCATGGGCGCTGGGGGTTTCGAGGCGCTGCTGGCAATCAAAGCCATCGGGGCCACGCTCGGCGCCACCTTGGTGCCGTTGATCCTCACCCTGGCCGGTTTGAACCTGGGTCTACTGCTGGCCATACCCGGCGGCATCCTGGGCTTTCTGGCTCCCGACGTATGGGTGGCTCGCAAAGGTCGCCAGAGGCAAGAGGAGATCCGCAAAGCGCTTCCCGAGACCATCGACCTGCTTGCCATCGCCGTGCAGGCCGGCATGGGCCTGGAAGCGGCGTTCGAGCTGGTGTCGCAAAGTGTCCCAGGGGCGCTGGGAGACGAGTGCTACCGGCTGCTGCAGGAGATTCAGCTGGGCTCCGGCCGCAAACAGGCTCTGCAACAGCTGCGGGACCGCACCGAGGTGTCGGAGTTGAGCTCGTTTGCCCTGGCGCTGATCCAGGCGGACGCGGTCGGCAGCCCGATCGCCGATGTGCTGCACTCCAACGCCGCCCGCATGCGTCTGCTGCGCCGTCAGGCGGCCAGGGAGACGGCAGCCAAGCTGCCGGTAAAGCTGCTGTTCCCCATGCTGTTTTTGATCTTCCCTGCTCTGATGATGGTGGTGATAGGACCGGCCGCGCTGTCGATTATCGAGAAGTTCTCCGGCTGAGCGCCGGTACGTAGTAGCAAGGGTCGCCAAGGTGTCCCTTGCGATAAAACCAGTGGCGTCAGGCACGGCTGTGGCGATCTGATCCGGCCACGCCCCAGGGGCAGGCTCGCCCGGAGTGGCCTGACGCCACTGCACGCGCTCGGAGCCGGCAGCCGCACCCTCCTCAGCCAGCAGCTCCTCGATACCCTCCGGGAAGCCCGGAAAGATTGCCTTGAACGCCTCCGCAAATCTACAGTCGAGCCCCGACTCCCCGGCCATCATCAAGCTGACGCCCTTGGCCGCCAGCCCGGCGCTTACCAAGCCTGGGGCCTGGGACTCGTGCGCGCAAAGCGCCGCCACCTTGGTGTCGATGAACCGGTCGACCTTCTCGTCGATCCGTCGGTCGATGGCTTCGGTCCGCTGGGAGAACTCCCGGAGCACGTCGGTCGGGATGTCGGCGATCTCGGCGATGCCGTTGGCGGGCTCGTTCCAGCGGACGCCGAGCCGGCGGGTCATCTCCGACCGGAGACCGGCGTGGTAGAGCCGGCTGAGGGTCTGCTGGTCCTTCTTGATGGTGCGGGC
>JAHWKV010000302.1 GCA_019347725.1 Actinomycetota bacterium | reverse complement strand
CAAGTTACTGGGCGGACGCCCACCTTGAGCGAGCGGTCCGAGGGCACCGGGGAAATCGGCGCGCTCATCAGCGTTCGCAGTGCGACCCACTGCTCGATTTTGGGCTTCAGGTATGCACGTGGTTGCCCGTATTGGCTCTGGCGTTTCATAGCCGAATGCCCATCCAAATTCATTTGCTCATCCATACGTAACCGCCTTCTACTGTGGACGTCTTCTCAGGCTTGACTTTCCCGGCTGAGACTACGGGCTCTTCGGGCCTGGGGAGATCTGTTGACCCATCAGCGCACTAAGTGCATGAACTCGTTCAATGCGTGGCTTCTTATAGCTGATCTTGGCGGGACGGGAGGCTGGCGGGCGGTTGTCTGACTTACTCATCGGTTGGTAATCCCTCCTCCTTCTGAGCCGTGCTGTTTACTTAATAGTTGATCGACCTGCACTTCCAGTTCCTGCACGCGCTTGCACAGCGCTTGGATCGCTACGAAAGCTATCCCAGAAGAATCGATCTGGTGAATGTGACGGTCGGAGTCTCCTAGACCGAAAGCGGCGTAGAAGTCCTGCGCCATAGGTCCGAGGTGGCGAATTGGCGGCGACTCCCAGAGGTATCTCCAAGTGCTGACGGGCAGTTCGGCCAGCTTGGCCAGAACCTCATGACCGTTGACGGGTTCGGGGTTTTGCTCAACCTCTTCTGCCTCAGTGTGCGCAGAATCTGTGTCCATCCCCGCTCGCTTTCAGGACTGAGTTCGAAGCTCGTTGTGCAACTAACTTCTTTGAGCCCTCAATCTGGTCGCATTTACTCTACGCTCCGCAGGCATCCTAGAGAACGGGTAGCGACAAGTTTCTGCTCCAGCCGCAAAATGGCCCTAACTACTCGGTGTAGTAGCCGGCCACGTCCGCTACCAGGTGCCCGCCTTGTAGCGAGTACAGGTTGACCGCTCCCACGGAGCTTACCGGTGAGGTGACGAGGCCAGGAATGACCTGGCCCTTTCGCTCCGGGTTGATGTTGGAGGCCGGCGGTCGTACCACGCCTGCCGGCCACACGGTAATGTACCCGGCTGCGTCGGAGCCCACCGAAGTGACGTTCATCACCACCGAGGCGATGCCCGAGTCGGGCAAAGGCGCCCGGCCGCTCAGCTGCAGTTCGGTCGTGCTGTCCGCGGCGGGCTTGGACCCCGAGTAGCCCACGCTAGACCTCGTGTCCAGCAGCCGGGTAGGCGGGGTGGGCACGAACAGTCCGGAGCTTCCCTGCGGGGCGGTGCCGTCGGTGAAATGGCCGAAGACATCGGCGACCAGGTGGGTCGACTTCAACGTGTACAGCGACACCTGTCCGTCAGGGCTTACCGGGACTATTACGGAGTTGGCGATCGTCTGGTTGGCCGCGCTCGCGTTGAGGTTGGAAGCCTGAGGGCGAGAAAGGTGGCTGGGCCAAACGGTGATGTGGCCGGGGTCGGATGTACCGGTGGCCGTGACGTTGAGAATCACCGCGGAGACCCCGCTGGAGGGTACTCCGCCCCGCCCGGTTACCTGGAGCGTGCTGGTGGAGCCGTCGGCGGGCTTGTCGCCCGAGTAGCCGATCTGCTTGGCCGGCCGGGTGTCTAGAAGCCGAGCCGGCGTCAGCGGTATCTGACGGCCGGAGCTGGCGGTGTCGGCAGGCTGGAAGTAGCCGGCCACGTCGGCCACCAGGTGGGTGCCGCTCAAGGTGTACAGAGAAACCTTGCCGTTCTCGCCGATGGGTGCGGTCACCAAGTTGCCGATGGTCTGTCCGGTGAACTCGAGGTTGAGGTTTGAAGCTTGAGGCCGCGCTTGACCGGTCGGCCAGGCCGTTACGTATCCGGGTTTGGTGGCGCCGGTGGCGGTGACGTTCATTACCACCGCAGAGGCTCCGTCGACCGGCACGCCGCCCCGGCCGGTCACCTGCAGCTCGACCGTGGAGCCGGCCGCAGGTTTGCTGCCCGTGTAACCAATCTGGTTGCTGAGCCGGGTATCGAGTATGCGGGAGGGGGTAAGCGGTTGGAACGAGGAGGTGCCGATGCTCACCTGCGAGCCGGCTACCGCCTGCAGCGAGCCGGCCATATTGAGCCGGCGACCGGTTACGGTCTTTCCGTCCAGCGCGGCAACCGGGCTGCCGTTGTCGAGCAACGCGGCCTTTACCTGCAGGTAATCCATGGTGGGAAATACCGCGAGCATCTGGGCGGCAGCGCCGGCGACGTGCGGCGACGCCATGGAAGTGCCGCTGGAATACCCATAGCCGCCACCGGGGACGGTCGAGAGGATCGAAGACCCCGGCGCGCCCAGGTCTACCGATGTGGTCCCGTAGTTGGAATACGAGGCAAGCTGGTCTTTGTTGGTGGTGGCCGCCACCGACCCGGCGAACCCTTACGGCGGGCTGCTCCCCTGGCCCGATCTGGAGGACGCCCGACTGGCCCGCGACGCCGGAGCCTATGTGATGCTCCACAATGGGGATCTCGTCGGCTACCTGGACAAGGGGAGGCGACGGCTCACCCTCCTCGATCCCGCTGCGGAGACCTTCCACCAGATCTCGTCTGCTCTCGCC
>JAHWKV010000301.1 GCA_019347725.1 Actinomycetota bacterium | reverse complement strand
CAGAGGTTTCGCCCTGGTACGCCGCCAGAATACGGTCGGCGGCCTTTTTCTTGTCCGGAGGCGCACCAATTTTCTTCGTACCCTCCACGTCCATGATGGTTTCGTACATGGACTTGGAGCCCGTCTTGGTTTCTTCTTCTTCCTCTGTCATGGCTGCTCGTCCCTCCTTGGGTTCGCAAGAAAAACCTACGCCTATTGTCGCACTGACATGAAGTTACAACGAGGAACCCGCAGTATGTATTCCTGCGCGCACCCACGCCGAAGGCGCCGGATCCGCCCAAAGTCGGGACGGCCGGATTTGAACCGGCGACCTCCCGGCCCCCAGCCGGATGCGCTACCAAGCTACGCCACGTCCCGTACGGTCCATTCTACTCGCGGGTGTCGAATCATTCGTCCCGCCGGTTCCGGCTGCGCTCTCGGACCACTAAACGGATCGGGTTTCCGGAAAAGTCGAATTCCTCCCGCAAGCGCCTCTCCAGGAACCGCTGCCACGACATCGGTAGCTCGCCGGTGGAGAAAAGCACGAAGGTGGGCGGCGCTGTAGACGCTTGGGTGGCATACAGCACCTTGTTGTGCCGGCCCCCGACTCCCGGCGGTGGCGCGCTTTGTTGCGTCTGCTGGATCAGCTCGTTTAACCGTCCGGTCGATATACGGCGCTTACGACTCTCCAGGACCGCTTGGATCACCGGAAAGATCTTTCCGACCGCCCGGCCGGTCAGTCCGGACGTGCGAACCAAGGTTGCGTAATCGATGAATTTCAGTCTCTCGGCGGCGGTTTGCTCGGCGATGCGGGCAGTTTCAGGGTCGTCCATCAGATCCCACTTGTTCAAGGCGATAATCGCCCCCACCCCTTCGTCGGCCACCTGCCGGGCAATGCGCTGCTCCTGAGCCGTCGCACCCTCGCGGGCGTCGACTACCAGGATGGCCAGATCCGCCCTTTCGATAGCCTGGCGGGTTCGGCTGGCACTGTAAATCTCGACATCGTGGGTCTTGGCGCGCCGGCGAATACCGGCGGTGTCGACGAACCGGTAGCGCGTCCCATTGATCTCAATCAGCGAATCGACCGAGTCGCGCGTCGTGCCGGGCTCTTCATGCACGATGCTTCGGTACTCTCCGATCAGGCGGTTAAACAGCATCGATTTTCCGACGTTGGGCCTGCCCACCAGAGCAATGCAAGGCTCTTCGGGCACGGAGCGCATCTCGTCGGGCTCGGGCATCGTCTCTATAATCCGGTCCAGCAGGTCGCCCGTACCTCTTCCATGCAGCGCGGAGACCACGAGGGGCTCGCCCAGACCCAGGCTAAGCAGGTCCCAGACCTTATCCTCACCCCGCGCGGCGTCGACCTTGTTGGCCACCAAGATCACCGGGGCGGCTGCCCGGTGCAGGCGCTTCACAAGCGCCAGGTCGTCGGAGGTAACGCCCACCTGACCATCCACGACGAACAGGATGAGGTCGGCCAGATCCACCGCACCCAGCGCGGCGGTGGCCACCATCCCGGTAATCGTGGAGGAAGCGTCGGAACCCAGCGCCTCCTCCAAAAGGCCACCGGTGTCGGTAAGGAGGAACTGGCGGCCGCGCCACTGCGTAGGTGCGCTCAACCGGTCGCGGGTCAAGCCCGCGGTCGGTCCGACGATCGACCCGCGGCGCTCCGCCAAACGGTTAACCAGCGTGGACTTGCCGACGTTCGGCCGTCCCACCACCACTATGTTGGGCAACGCGTTTTCAGTCACGCACGCCCCCTGTGACAATCTGCAGCACCTTGTCGACCGTCTGCTCGAGATTTAGATTGCTTGTGTCGACGATCACCGCATCACCGGCGGGCTTCAGCGGCGAGTGTTTGCGCGCCGAGTCTCTCGCATCACGCATCGCCACCTCCTTTTGTCCGTCGCGAACCGACAATCCCGCCTGCTCGGCTCGCCGGCGGGCGCGTGTGGGCTCGCTGGCCGTCAAATAAATCTTTACGTCTGCTTCGGGAAGCACCACTGTGCCGATGTCTCTACCTTCTACGACGGCTCCCGAAGGAGCGGCTTTCACCATGTTTCTCTGCAGTGTGACCATGTATTCGCGCACCGTTGGGTACTGGGCGATTACCGAAGAAGCGGCCGACACATCCGACCGGCGCAGTTCTCCGGTAATGTCGGAACCATCGAGCAGCACCCTTCCCGACGACACCTCCAGATCGGTGCCGTCAACCAGGGCCGCCACCTCCTGCTCGTCTTCCAGGTTCACGCCGTCCCTGAGGCAGCGTACAGCGAACCCCCGATACATCCCCCCGGTGTCCAGGTGCTCAACCCCCAGCCGCTCGGCCAGCCGCGTCGCAACGGAGCTCTTGCCCGATCCGGCCGGTCCGTCCACGGCCACTACAACTCGCTTGCTCACGCGCTCACCTCGACCAGGTCCTGCTCAAATTCCGGGTAAGAGATTCTTACGGCGTCCCAACCGTGAACGTCGACCGCGCCGCGACCCAACAGCCCGGCCACCGCAAAGGTAAGGGCCATGCGGTGATCACCGTGCGAGTCGACCGCCCCTCCGATCAGCGGAGTGGGTCCGGTTATCCG
>JAHWKV010000300.1 GCA_019347725.1 Actinomycetota bacterium | reverse complement strand
AGGCGGCGGGGGCAGAGGCTATCGTGCTAACCGTCGACGCGCCCGGGTGGGGCAGCCGGGAGCGTGATGCGCGCAACGCATTTAGCCTGCCGAAAGGCCTGGCCGTGGAGAACGTCGCACCGATGGGAAGGGGGGAGTTTCCCGAAGTCGAGGGTTCCGGGCTTGCCGCGTACGTGCGCGCCAACTTCAAGTCGGATCTGGGTTTTGGAGATGTGGAGTGGTTGTGCTCGTCCACCAAGTTGCCGGTGGTGGTCAAAGGGGTCTGCCGCGGTGACGATGCTCGCCGGTCCGCCGACCACGGCGCTGCGGCGGTGGTTGTGTCCAACCACGGCGGCCGCCAGCTCGACACCGCTCCGGCAACGTGCGAGGCCTTGCCCCATGTCGTTGAAGCCGTGCAGGACGCCTGTGAGATCTACGTCGACGGCGGCATTCGCCGGGGAGGCGATGTGCTCAAGGCGCTGGCTTTGGGCGCCAGAGCGGTGTTGGTGGGCCGGCCGATCCTGTGGGGTCTGGTGGCCGGCGGCCGAGCGGGCGCCCTGCAAGTATTAGAGATTATGCGCACAGAGCTGGACGAGGCGATGCTGCTCAGCGGCTGCACCACTGTGGCCGAGATCGACGCGACTCTTCTTAGTCCCTAGGCGCCAGAGCGGCGCTCGTACTGCTCGTCGGTTACCTTCTCGGGCTCCCACTCGGCAGGTTCGTTGGTCAGCGACAGGTGCATCATCGGGCTGGACGGCGCGGCTCCGTGCCAGTGCCTTTCGCCGGGTGGGCTGTAAACCACGTCGCCGGGGGAGACCTCGACGGTAGCGCCGTCTTCTCGCTGCACCAACCCCGAGCCGTGCACCACGTAGAGGACCTGACCGTTTGGGTGGGTGTGCCAGTCGGTGCGGGCGCCGGGATCAAACTGCACGGCCAGAGCGTGGATACCCCCGTCGACTTTGCTGAGCGGGCCAAACCACACGCGGCCGGTGAAGTGCTCCTCGGGAGCCGGGTTCCAGGGAATCTCTTCTGCTGGTACGTGTTCCATAGTCAACTCGATTAGTTCAGCGGCAGAGGCACCTGTCAGGTGCCTCTGCCGCTGATAGTCGGTACTTCTTTAGGACGTGCGCCGCCGGCGTTGCCTCTCACCGGTAGCGACCAAGAGGCTGCCCAGGATCAGCAAGCTGAAGGCGCCTGCTCCCATCGGCAAACTGTCCTGGCCGGTTCTAACCAGCTTCTCAACCACGAGCGTCGGTGTAGGCGATGGCGCAGCACCGCCTCCGCCGGCCGCGGCCGAGGACGACGAGGAGGACGAGGAGGAGTTGTTGACGATGATCGTCGTGTCGCCTCCGCTGTCACCGCCTGGATCCACCGGCACCGACTTTTCGGTTATGCGGATCTTGGCGGTAGCGGTGTCCGAATCCCGGTCGCCGTCGGCTTCCTCGACCACTGCCCTGACGGTGTTGATCTCCTCATCCCCGGCCTCGCCGGTGAAGGTTACTTCGAACAGGCAGGCGCTTGACTCGCCCGGCTCAAGTTCAGTGCCAACGATGTCGTCGCAAGTGCCCCTGTTGTTCAAGTTGCCGTAGACGCTGTCCACGAGGCTGATCAACTCCACATCCTCGTCGCCGCGGTTGATTACCTGTATTGCGAAGGCGAACTTGCCGCCGGGTTCCGGCCGGCTAGTAGGCTTCGCTGCCTTTCTAACCTCTACCTCGGGACCATCATCGTCATCCGCGCCCGTGATGGTTACCGTCGCGGCGTCCGTGTCGGAGACGGTGATCTGCTCCGCCGTGACTGCGGTTACCTCCGCGGTGTTGGTTTCGGTGTCGCCGTCAGTACCGGTGAAGGTTCCGGTGAACGAGCAGTCCGCCGACTCCGTTGGGTTCAGCGTCGTCCCGACGAGAGCGGTGCAGTCGGCCCCGACCGCGTGAGTATCGTCCGTCACGGTGGCGATCGCCACCGCCTCGTCGCCGGTGTTGGTTACCTCGACGTCGAAGGTGAAGTCCCCGCCCGGCGCAGGCCTGCTGGTCGGGGAGGCGGTCTTCTGTACGGTGATTTCCGGCTCATCGTCATCCGCGGCGATGGTTACCGTCTCGCTGTCGCTGGCGGTGGCGACTCTGCCATCCGCACTCTCCGCGGTAGCGGTCGCGGTGTTGGTTTCAGTCTCGCCGTCAGTACCGGTGAACGTTCCGGTGAACGAGCAGCTTGCTGACTGCGCAGTGGCAAGCGTGGTACCCACTAGAGCGGTGCACTCGGCGCCGACGGCGTGGGTGTCGTCCGTCACGGTGGCGATCGTCACCGTCTCGACACCGGTGTTGGTGACCACGACCGTGAACGTAAAGTCTCCACCCGGCGCGGGTCGGTGGCGGCCATCACGTCGCTTGTGTCGGCGGCATGGTGCGCTGCGAGCATGGCATGGCGCGTCTGCGCGCGCGCATCGACGCGCGACCCGACTACGGCCTGCGCCGCGCAGCCTGGGAGGCTGACAACGGTCTCTTGGCGGCCGAGGCGCCGGGCACGCGCCTCTGGGCGTCGAGCGACCGGACGCTGCGCGTCGACGACGACGGCACGCTCGTCGCCGACTTCGAGCTTC
>JAHWKV010000002.1 GCA_019347725.1 Actinomycetota bacterium | reverse complement strand
ATCAAGGCTAATGATCGAGCGCTCCTGGAGCCGGGCATGACGTTCACCGTGGAGCCGATGATCACCACCGGGGCGCCGCGCCACTACGTCTGGGAAGACCACTGGACTGTTGTCACCGACGACCTGCTTCCTACCGCACAGTTCGAGCACACGGTGATCGTCACCGACGATGGAGTCGAAATTTTAACCCTGGGGGAAGACGGCAAGAGTCCCGCCGGCCCGAAGCTTCCATGGGCGGCGCTTAAGTAACACGGCTGCACACCGATCGGCATCCTGCCGCCGTCGCGGTACGATCTCCAGGTGTGTGGAATCGTCGCGGTAGTACGCCGGCCTAATCGCAGACCACCGCCGTCAGCCGACCAGCTGCTAGGGGAGTTGGAGGCGGCCCACCGGAGCCTTCTTCCGGGAGATACGGACCTCGAGACCAGGTTGGCCGAGGCCTGTAGCCACCTGTCCGTAACCAACAGCCTTTTGCGGGGCGCAGCCGGCGTTCTGGCGCTGATCCGGGATCCGGATCTACCTCAGCAGATCACCAAGCGGACCGATCTATTGGGCGCGACGGTCGACCACTTGGACCAAAACTTCTACGCGAGCGCCGAACAGGTGGCCCCCGAGACCCTGGAAAGAGTCAGAGTACAGCTCGTCGGGGTGAGGGATCTGTTGTGGGCCATCGAGCGCGACCGCCTGCGCGCGGGGGCTGGAGTATTGGATCTGTGCGGCACCAATACCGGTCGGGCCGCGATCGAAGCGTATACCTCCATCCAGGCGGCTCTATCGTCCATAGATCGTATGGAAGTGCGTGGACGAGATTCGGCCGGCATTCACGTCATGGTCGTTAATCACGGATTGGATTGGCGTGATCCCGAGGTGGAAGCCCTGGCCGCCTCCCGGCGCAGCGACGGTGTTTTTGAAAGCGGGGCCGTGCGCGCCGGGACGGAGTACGCCGGTTTCGTATACAAGGCGGCGGCCGAGATTGGCGAGCTGGGCGACAACGTTGCCTCCATCAGGGGCTTTATCGCCGGCGACGATTTGCTCAGGATGGCACTGAACGGATCGGCGTTTGCGACGGTGGTCGGCCATACGCGTTGGGCGAGCGTGGGAACCATCTCACAACCCAACGCCCATCCGTTGGACGGTCTCGAGGAGCCCGGCCCTACCGAGTGGCCCCACGTGGTGGGGGTAGTGAACGGCGACATCGACAACTACACCGCACTGGTAGACAGGCACAAGTTGAGGCTGCCGGACATGATCACAACCGACGCCAAGATCGCCCCGGTATTGATTGCCCGAGGCGTGGCTGCGGACATGGATCCAAAGCAAGCCTTCGCCCATTGCGTGAATGAGCTCGAGGGCTCGATGGCTATCGTGGCCAATGCCGCCGAAGAACCGGAGAAGCTGATGCTGGCGGTCAGGGGCGGCGGCCAGGCTTTGTACATAGGTATGGCCGAGGACGCATTCGTTGTGGCCAGCGAGCCTTACGGTGTCGTCGAGGATGCAGACCGCTACTTAAGGGTCGATGGGGACGCCACTTCGGGCCGTCTGGTGTTCCTCGACGGTGAAGAAGCCGGATCTGTGGAGGGTGTCGACCGGAGGGGGTACGACTGGACTCAGAGACCGGTAAGCGAGGAAGACCTTGTAGTGCCGGAGATCACCACGCGTGACATTGACCGACAGGGTTTCCCGCATTTCCTGCTCAAGGAGATCAGCGAATCGCCTACGTCCTTCCGCAATACGCTGCGGGGGCGGATTGTAGAGGAGGGCGACCGTAAGCGGGTGCGGCTCGACTCGGGATCCCTGCCCGAGGCCGTCAAGCAGAAGTTGGCCGGGCGGGCCTTTAGACGCGTGCTGGTGATCGGGCAGGGTACCGCTGCAGTGGCCGGGCAGGCGGTGGCGTCCGCCGTCGAGGACGCTCTGGCGCCGCAAGGGGTAGCGGTTACTTCCCAAACAGCGTCGGAATTGAGTGGCTTCTCCCTGCGCGACGACATGAGCGACACCCTGGTTATAGCGATCAGCCAGTCCGGCACCACCACCGACACCAATCGAACCGTGGACCTCGTGAAGGGCCGGGGCGCCTCCGTGCTGGCTATAGTCAACCGGCGCAACACGGAGCTCGGCGAGAAGGTCGACGGTGTGCTGCACACTTCCGATGGACGCGATGTGGAGATGAGCGTGGCCTCCACCAAGGCGTTCTATGCGCAGGTGGCAGCGGGATTTTTGCTGGGCCTGGCTATCGCGGACGCGGCCGGCTCTTTGGACGCCGAGGACGAAGCGCTGTTAGATGCCCTCCAGAGGCTGCCGGAGGCCATGACGCAGGTGCTCGGTCAAAGGGAGCTCATCTCGACCATTGCGGCCCGCCATGCGCCCCGTAGGCGTCACTGGGCGGTTGTAGGCAACGGCGACAACAAGATCGCGGCAGCGGAGGTGCGAATCAAGCTCTCCGAGCTTTGCTACAAGTCGGTGGCGTGCGACAGCACCGAGGACAAAAAGCATATCGACCTGTCCTCGGAGCCGCTAATTTTGGTATGTGCTGCAGGCATCACCGGGTCTATGGCCGACGACGTCCACAAGGAAATCTCCATCTACCGAGCGCACAAGGCCGCGCCCGTGGTGATTGCGGCTGAAAGTCAGGACAGGTTCGATCACGCCGACACTATCGGTGTTCCTGAGGTCCACCCCAAGCTGGACTTCGTGCTCTCGGCTATGGCGGGCCATCTTTTCGGCTACGAGGCGGCCCTGGCCATCGACGCTTTGGCCCTACCGTTGCGCAGAATCCGCCTGGAGGTCCAGCAGCTGGCCGGCGCAGGTCTCAGCGCGGCTGCGATCGTGGCTTCTCTGCCCGATCGAATCGAGCCTCCGGCACGAACTTTCTTGGATTCGGTGAACGATGGAGCTTGCGATGGTGTCATCAGCCTGGGCCGGGCCATGCGTCTGGGCCTTTTGCTGCGTTGCGCGACCGGGGAGATTCCCTTCGAGGTGTACGAGCTCGAACGCGGATCGGGCGTCAGCCCGAGGGTATTCCTCGACGAGCTCGTCGGCCTGTTGACCTTCATCATCGACGACCTGACTCGTTCGATCGACGCCGTCAAGCATCAAGCCAAGACAGTCACGGTGGGTATTTCCCGCTCGGAGGACGGCCTGTTCGGAGTGCCCTTGGTGAAGCGTGTGATGGCTTTGGGGGCGCGAACCGAACAACTCGGCTACCGGGCGCTCCGGGCGCTTGCAGCGTTGGACCCGGCGGTACACGAAGTGGTCGGTTATACGCGCTACGGAGTTCAAGGAGACCCGTCCTCGGACTCTGCCACCATCCACGTGCTCGAACAGCAAGGCGTTGCCGCCAAAATGCGCTCCCGCACCGAGACGGATCCGACGCTAAGAGGCACCAAGCGGGCCGCACTGGAGAAGGCGGAGGTGGAGGTAACGGTGGGACGCAGCGACGAGCGACCGGTGATCCTGATCCCGGAGCGCAAAGGCGAGGAAGCGCAAGGACTCACGTTACTGCACGTGCAATTTGTCGATCGGTTGCCCGCCGATGTGGCGCGTAAGGTGTTGACCGGCTACAAGGCTGCTCGGTTCGAGGCTCTGGTTGCGGCGGTAACCGAGACCGAGGAGCAGTTTTCCGACGCGCGCCTAGCGGAGCTGAGCATGCCGGAGCTGCTGGTGGAGCCGGTGCTCAGCTTGGCGGAGAAGTGGCGGTGATGGACGCGCGGGCTTTGCCGTCTGCAGGGGTTAGGGGCGCGGTCGCTCTTTTAAGTGAGGAGTCGTATGCAGGTGCGGTGAGGGCTATTTTGTGTAGTCACGCGGTAGAGACGACCACTTGGTGCCCTTGGCGGGGGCTGCGGCCACCTCCTGAGTAAGCACCCGTACCGGGACCTCCCAGCTTTCGCCCTCTTCCTCTTCAGAGTTACGGTCGATGATCAGAACGCTGCTGTACTCTTTATCGGTTTGCTTCTTGAAAGCTACGTTCAGCGTGCAGCGGCCCTCGCTGTCCATGTGGCCGTACCCTGAGGGGTTGCTGATCTTAAGATCGAGTACCAGCTGCGACGGGTCGTCGCCCTGGGATTCATGCTCCTCGAGAACGGTTCGGAAGGTTGCCGGCAGACGGCACTCTCCGGTAACGGTTAGCAAGGCCTCCTTGTCCGGTCTACGCTCGTGTCGAGCGTGCCACGAACCACATTCCCTCGGCATCGGTTCTCCTTTTATCAGGCGTTGATCCAAACTAGCACAGGGGCTGTCCCTATTTGCACGTACGATGGGTCCGCATTGCTTACCGAGTTGAGCGTTACGAACTACGCCGTCATCGACCGGCTCCGGCTGAGCGTCGGTCCGGGCTTCAACGTCCTGACCGGGGAGACCGGGGCGGGGAAATCGATCATCCTCGGCGCGCTGGGTTTGTTGTTGGGCGAGCGCGCCGACACATCTGCCATACGCAGCGATGCCGACCGCGCCTTTGTGGAGGGAGTATTCGAGCTCGACGAACCTCACGTTCGACGGTTGGAGGAGATCCTGGGCGCCGAGGTCGAGGACGGCGTGCTGATCTTAAGTCGCGAAGTGACCGCAGCCGGCCGCAATGTCTGCCGGGTCAACTCCCGTACGGTGCCTCGCAAGCTACTGCAGGATATAGGCGCGCACCTGGTGGACATCCACGGGCAAAGCGAGCATTTGTCTTTGCTCAAGCCCGGCGAGCAGCGTGACCTTTTGGACCGGTACGGGGGACTCACTGAAATGCGTACCCGATTCGCGACGCTGTCCGCGACGATCGGGAACTTGAGGCGGGACCTAAGGCAAAGTGAGCAAGAGCGGCGCGAGGTGGCGCAGCACCTGGAGCTGATGGAGTATCAAGCCCGTGAGATCGAAACTGCCGGGCTGAAGCCGGGAGAAGAGGAGTCGCTCTCCGCAGAAAGGTCCGTAATGGTCAACGCCCAGGCGCTCGCCCAGATGGTGTCGGAGTCGTGCGCGGGCTTGGACGCCGACGAGGCTCCCGAGCCGGGCGCCGTGCAGATGCTGTCGGTGGCGGTCCGGGTGCTGAGCTCGATGGAGCAACTCGACCCGGCAGCCGGTCAGATGAGGCAAAGGGCGGAGTCTATTTCGGTTCAGATTGAAGAGCTGGTTAGAGACTTGCGTGATTACGGAGAGGCCGCAATCTACGATCCGCGTCGGCTGGCCGAGGTGGAGGAACGCCTGGAGGTTATTGCCACCCTTAAGCGCAAGTACGGTCCCACTGTGGAGGACGTAATCGCCTTTGGCGACGACGTCTCTGGGAGGTTGATGCGCGCGGAGGGTTCGGTCGAGACCGAGGCGCAGATGCAGAGGGATCTTCAGGATACGTGTGGGCAGGCGGCTACGCTGGCCGTCGAGCTGGACGCAGCGCGGGCCGGTGCGGCCGCACGACTGTCTAAAGCAACTGAAGAGCAGCTGAAGTTCTTGGGATTGGAGTCGGCGACCATGGCGGCAGCGATACGGCACAGGCGTGAGGCCGGCGGACTGCCACCGGGGGACGGTCCCTTTGTCGATTATGAGATCTCCTCGGGTACGGTCAGCGAGACCGGGTTGGTGCAAGAGCCGGTCAAGTTCTCTTCGACCGGCGCCGCGGAGGTGGAGTTTCTGATCTCCACCAACCCCGGAGAGCCGCCCAAGCCGCTGGCGTCGGTGGCCTCTGGGGGTGAATCGTCGCGTCTAATGCTGGCGATCAAGACCGCCCTGGCGGAGGTCGACAACGTGCCCACGCTGGTTTTCGACGAGATCGACGCGGGGATCGGCGGCCGGACCGGCGAAGCCGTCGGAGTAAAGCTGGCCGCGCTGGGTAGACGCCATCAGGTGCTGGCGGTTACCCACCTGCCCCAGATCGCCTCTC
Organism: Actinomycetota bacterium; assembly: GCA_019347725.1. Classification (GTDB taxonomy): domain Bacteria; phylum Actinomycetota; class CADDZG01; order JAHWKV01; family JAHWKV01; genus JAHWKV01. The sequence goes on along the minus strand of JAHWKV010000002.1, from coordinate 9,388 downwards.
ACGGCCAAAGGCACTTCTCCGCACGCAAGGTGGTCCAGGACGGCCGTACCTCGACGTGCGCCGTAGAGGTAGAGGGCTCTGAACGCCTTGAGGAGATTACCCGCATGTTGGGCTCGGAAACCGACGCCACCCGCCAAAAAGCCAAAGAACTGCTAACTCAGGCTTCCGAGGGCTAGGTTTTCTAGAGCTGGCAGGGCGGGCTTAGGGGCGTCTCTCCGTTTTGCTTTTGCATCTCCCGGAACTTCAGCCCAATGAATGGGGCGGTGAAAGTGCCCAGGGGCACTCCCTTGAAGTACGCGTAGTGAGCGGCCAGCAGGTGGGAACCGCATTCGTCCCAGAAAGGGCCGCTCACCAAGTCGCGCTTGACCGCTTCTTCCGCAGCGATTATGCCGGCCGTGACGATGTTGCCGGGTCTCTCGGCCTCTTCGGGCGCGTTCTTCTGCAGGAGCTCGTCCATGAACTCCATCATCTCGGTTAGATCCAATTTGCCTCCCGTGCCTGTCGAAGCGGCATTTTGCGTTGTAGGTTTCGGCGACCGCCGCAGACCATGATACTGCCGCTCGCCCGTAACGCTCAGCGGCCCATGGCGATGACCAGCATAGGCTCGGCGGTGGTGGAGAAGAATCGCCGGACCTCGTCGTCGTAGAAGGTCAGACCGGTAGCGCCGAGTCTGCACGAGTAAGCGCATAGATACAGTCTGCCGCCGAGGATTCCGGCGTTGAGCTGTGCCGCCCGGTAGCTGCGCCTACCGAGAGAGCCTGCGGCCTCGTCCAAGTCGGCAAGCAAAAATAAGGTGGCAGCGCCGTCGCCACCGAGCGCTTGCTCGAGGCACAAGAACTTGGCTTTGTCCCTCATTTCGCCTTGTTCGATCAACTCCAGCCCGCCCGCATACCTGTAAGCTCCCGGCTCCAGGCCTTCCACGGAATGGACGATGGCGCCTACCCGGGTAAGCTGCTCACCCCAGTCGCAAGCCAGGTGGTGGGTGGCGTGGTCGAGAATCCCGCGAAACTGCTCAAGGCTCATTGCCGAGCGATCCGGCTCGAAGACTCTTTTGGATCCTCGGCGGCGAATGACCTTTTCGATTCCCACTGGGCAAATGGGCGCCGGCGGTGCGGGACGGCTCGGAGGATCTCGTTGCCAGAGCCGGACCTCCTGCGAGCCGCTCAATGAGGTGTCCGCGTGAGCCTGGAGCGCTTCTTCATAGTGCCTAGAAAAGTGTGATATCCGCAGGCTCGTATGGTTGATGGCTTTAGGGGCTGCTGTGGCACTTTGGGCCGCTGGAGCGCCGGAGGTGAATCCGACCGGCGCCAGGCACAGGCCCATCTCCGTCCGCCCGTCTACTCCGAGCAGAAGGTTCAGCTCTTCGTCATCGAAGCCCGCTACCGCCTCGCAATGGTGACTGCCGCCGGCGCTTAAGGCGAGCAGGTTGGCCAGGATCATGCCGGAATCCCACCACAGGTGGCGATAGCCGCGGGCGCGATACTTCCAGGCGGTGCGCCACATGATCCCCGATAAAATGATGCACGCGGGAGCGCTGGCCACGGAGTTGCGCCCTCCCGCTGCTCTTACCAGGTAGGGCCGGGGATCACCGGAGCGCAGCTGTCGCAGAGCGTCCTCAATCGGGCTGTAGTGGTAGAGCCCCGGTGGTATGCCGTCTACGTCGGTGCAGGCAAGATATACCTCGTTCGGATAAAGGGCGCCGGCGCAAGCGTAGGAGCGTAGGTAGATGGGCCCGCCTCCAGGCCCCCTAAAGACCCGCCGGATGCCAGCGGCCAGAGTAAGCAGGCGGGCCAGTTCCCCGGCGTCGAGAGGACGCGTGCCGTCGGCCAGCTGTTCGGTCACGGCAGCCGGAGCAGGGTGTTTAGTGTCCCCGGCGGGGTCGGGCAGTGGTATCGGGTCCAAATCCGGGTAGATCTTGAAGGGCCGGGGCTGGTCGGCGAAGTCCAAACGGTGGGTTGTGGCGCGCACCGAGGCAGGGGAGTGCTTGGTCAGCTCGTGATACTCAAGCGCGGCGGCGGGCGGCTGAACCGCCAATCAAGCGGTCCCTTCGAGCTGGTGCTTCAAGTCTTCCAGCGCAGCAGCTTCGGTTGCGGCTTCCATGGCTCGGGCAAGAAAGACGCTGACCGCCTCCGCCGCCAGCGGACGCATCTCCTGAAGGATTTCGGTGACGTCGGTGAGGGAGCGGTCGGGCGTTTCTCCGGATACGAACGGCTCCCACACGTATATCGAGAACATAGCAACCAAGCGCATGGCCATGTTGTCGATGTCGTCCTTCATGAGCTCCGCCTGCGCCAGCACCGCGCTGAGAGGGACCCCGATGGTCACCAGCTTGGTGCCCACCTTGGCCAGTCGGGGGCTCGGCAGGGAATAGCCATCGTCGTCCTCGGCCAGCAGATCGAGCTTCTTGGCCTTTTCGATAAGACCGGGATTGGACACGATGTCGGGAAAGAGAATCTCCAGCTGTTGCTTAGACACCTTTTCAGGCGACTCGTCGCTCCAGGGAGCCAGCAGAGCGTCCTGGAAGCCCAAGACCTCGCTGAGACTCGCACCCGAGTCCCATGCGTCGAGCAGGTCACTGATAGCCGCTAGTCCGAAGCCGCGCTGTTGCAGGCGCGAGATGAGCTTTAGCCGGGTCAGATGGTCGTCGCCGTAGTAGCCGATGCGACCGACGATGTCCGGAGGCTCCAGCACTCCCTTGGTCTGGTAGGCGCGGATGTTTCGGGTGGTAGTCCCCGCCTCGCGGGCTAGCTCATCGATGGTCATCTTGCCCGACATAGTTTTCAGAATACCTCCCCTTTCCCCGGGGTACGTTCAGTGCCACCCAAACCATTTGTTTGCACCACGTCAGTTGTCAATGTATCATTAACTTGTGTAAAAGTGCTGGGAACTTGAGTTTCCTACGAGGGAGGTCGGGATGTCCATCTTGTTAGCTACATCGGTGCCGAACACCGGCAACGCCTGGGACGACTGGTTCTACGTCGTAGCTCCGTTTTTGTTTTATCTAACTGTTGTGTACTTTTTGACCGCTTTCGGTCGTAGCGACAAGAAGAACATCCTTCCGCACTTCTTCGGGCGGATCTCCGACAGTCTCCGGCGCGCCACCGGGTATCCCGGCTGGGCCATGGCCGGAGCGCTAAGTGGGTTATTGGTCCTTTTGGTTGCGGCGATGGGTCTGTACTGGGACGTTGCCTGGCACATTGACCTGGGCCGCGATGAGCTGCTGCTGAACCCGTCGCACACGATGATCGTGCTCGGACTCGGTGGCCTTATGTACGCGGCCGCCATAGCGATAACTTTTGCAACGCTGGACGACGCCGATGTGGGCTTCAAGTACAAGGGTCTTAGGATTCCGTGGTCGGCAGTGCCGCTGTTTGCTCTGGGGCTGGGCGGTCTGGCGTCGTTTCCGTTTGATGAGCTTTGGCACCAGGCCTATGGACTTGACGTAACTCTGTGGAGTCCTACGCATCTGCAGCTGCTGATCGGCGGCGGCTTTGCGACTCTGGCCGTGTGGTTGATGGTCGCCGAAGGTTCCAGGGGCCACACGCCAACTTCCGCGGGACGGTTCATTCACATCATGGTCGCCGGTGCGGCGCTGGTGGGCTTGACGATCTTCCAGGGTGAGTTCGACTTCATGGTTCCGCAGTTCCAGCTGGCGTACTACCCGATCCTGGTCATGATCGCAGGCGGCTTCATCCTGACGATGGCTCGTATTGCACTGGGCCCCTGGGGTGCACTAAAGGCGGTCCTGTTTTACCTGGCCGTAAGGGGTTTTCTGGTGTTAATCGTCACCGGAGCGCTGAACCACACCTTCACCCACTTCCCGACATACCTGATCCCGGCACTGGCGGTGGAGGCTGTCGCCTTCATGGTCGGTACTCAACACAGGACCAGGTTTGCTCTGGCCGCGGGTGCAGCCGTGGGAACGGTCGGTTTGGCCGCCGAGCTGGTCTGGCTGCCTATGTCCGGATGGATGGAGCTTAGCCCGGCCCTGCTGCCTAAAGCGGTCCCGCTGAGCATCGTCGGCGCCGTGGCGGCCGCAGTGTTGGGTGCCCGGATGGGCAACTCGTTTTCCTCGGGAGAGCGGACGGTTTCGACTGCTTTGGTCGTAGCCGCCGGTGTCGCGGTGGTTGCCGTGCTGGCCGTTCCCTTGCCCAGGCAGGCGGGTGACGTCGAGGCGACGATCACCTTGGTCGACCGCCAGGACGACGTGGCCAAGATTCAGGTGGAGCTGGATCCGCCGGATGCAGCCGAGGAGGCTACCTTGTTTGGAGTTATGTCCAACCAGGGCGGCAGCCGGGTCGTGCCGTCACGGCTGATTCCGCTCGATGAGCCGGGAACGTACATCTCGGAGAACGCGCACCCCGTGTCCGGCGAGTGGAAGACCAGCGTTGGCCTGCAACGGGGCGACGAGGTCATGTCGGCGCCGGTCTACCTGCCGGCCGATCCCGAGATCGGGGCCTCGGAAGTACCGGCGCTGCCGGAACGCACGGTTGAGTTCGGCGTGGTGACCGAGATCATGCTTAGAGAGGCTCACGACGGACCGGTATGGCCGTCCGTGGTTGCCTACACCGAGGTTGTGACCATGTTGGCTGTGTGGATCTTCCTGTTCGCCCTGGCGGACCGCAAGATCAAGGAGGACCGGACGCGGGGTGAGTCCAAGCCCTCCCAGCCCACGCAGCCGGTCGGCTAAAGGTAGAGCCTAGGAAGGCAGCCGAACACAAAGGACCTCCTCCCAATTGGGAGGAGGTCCTTTTCTTATGGGTGACTGTGCTACGGCCTACCCTTGCCGCAGCTCCAGCATTCGGTGAACTGGCCTTCTATCGGCTCGCCGCACTGCGTGCAGAGCCAGTCCGTCGCGTGAACTTGCGTCTGATCCAGGGCTTGATGGATCAGCTCCCTGGCCCGTGGTCTTTCGACGCCGTCAACCCAAACCTGGGGCAGGGTTTCGGCCGTGACGGGCAGTTCGCCCATGCCGCCGATTAAGTGTTCGTTGCGGATCTCGGATTCAATGCCCTCTGCAGCCAGGTAGCCGCGAATCAGATGAGCTTCGGCGAGCGTTTGCGCTACGTAGGCCTGAACTCTGTCGTGGACCGGCCCGCCGGGGTGGTCGGGTTGCCTACCCGCCGATATAGGACATCTCCACCTTGGGGAGGTCCTTGGTTTCCGAAGATCGAATCTCCGAGTAGCGGTCGTCCCGCTGACGCCAGTTGCCCGAAACCGCCTGGGTTAGCTCGTCATCGGTGGCACCCTCGCGAAGGAGCTGTCTCAGATCCTGCCCCTTGGTGGCAAACAGGCAGGTGAAAAGCTTACCTTCCGCCGAAATGCGGGCTCTGGTGCAACCACCGCAGAATGGCTTGGTGACCGAGGCAATGACGCCCACCTCGGTGTCCTCCCCCTTGTACTTCCACCGGTTGGCGACCTCGCCCGGGTAATTCGGCGGCATGGGCTCCAGGGGCATTTCGGCGTTGATTGTTTCGACTATCTCGTCGGCCGAAACGACCTCCTCGAGCTTCCACCCGTTGCTGTGGCCGACGTCCATGTACTCAATGCACCGCAGGATGTGGCCCTTTTCCTTGAAGTAGCGTGCCATGGGCAGAATGCTTTGTTCGTTGACGCCGCGCTTTACGACCATGTTGATCTTGATGGGGTTCAGCCCGACCCTGTCGGCTTCGTCGATGCCGGCCAAAACCTTCTCAACGGGGAACCCGACGTCGTTCATGGACTTGAATACCTCGTTGTCCATGGAGTCCAAGCTCACGGTTACGCGGTCGAGGCCGGCTTCCTTGAGCGCCTCTGCCTTGCGCGCCAGCTGCGATCCGTTGGTGGTGAGGGTGAGGTCCAAGCCCTCGATTTGAGCCAGCTTCTCGACGAGGCGCTCCAAATTGCGGCGAACGAGAGGTTCACCGCCGGTAAGGCGGATCTTCTTTACGCCGAGATTGACGAAAACCTTAGCGAGCCGCTCGATCTCCTCAAAGGTGAGCAGCTCCTTGCGGTCGAGAAACTGGTAGTCGGAGCCGAATATCTCCTTGGGCATGCAGTAAATGCAGCGGAAGTTGCACCGGTCGGCGACCGATATTCTCAGGTCCCGGATGTGGCGGCCAAACTTGTCGGTGACGCCGGCAGTGTTCTTCGGCGCCTTAGAGATTGCTCCGCTCATGTGCCCCAGTTTACCGGCTCGATTAATTTACTCGTGCACACGTATATACGCATTATTGGCTGCGGCTGATTCTAAACGCAGGGTAGGAAACCTGGGGCGACTTGGAGCCGCCTCCGCCGGGGTTGGCCTTGAACAGCCGCCGCGAGGTGCGGGCCAGAATGATGGAGAAGACCAACAGGAAGAGCCCGGCCGCGATGAACTTCATCGGACTCACAACCGTTGCTCCACCATCGTCAGTAGCCGCGCTCTGGGCTGCGTTGATGGACGGGGTATCCGAGGAGTTGAACCGCTCGGGTAGCTCACCGTCAAAGGGCAGTTGTTCCTCGAAGTCGACGTTGGTTTCCGCCAGCGGCACATCGCGGATGATCGGCGCCAGGTTCCCCGAGGATCGAGTGGGTGGGGGAGCGTTTTCCGGTTCCGGCTCAGGCTCGGCCGTAGTGGTCTCGGGAACGAAAACCTCTTCGGGGATCTCACCGGCGGGAGTTCCCTCTCCCTCTGCTGCTCCTTCTCCCTGAGGCGCGGAAGTGCTGGGTACGGTCACCGGCTTGGTGGCGGAGCTCTTGGCGGTGATGCCGGAATCGCTGACGGGACTGCTACGCACGGCCACGACCTGGTAGCGAAGAGGGACGTCTGCCGGCGCATCCGAGTCGGTGAATTTGTTGCTCTTTACCGACCCGATCTGCTCAAAGGAGGCGCTGGCGACGGCTCTAAGCACCCTGTAACCGGTGAGGTCTGGCTCGGTGTTGGCTTTCCAGGTGACCACCGGAGTCTTGTCCTTCAAAGAGGCGGAGACGCCGGTAGGGGCGGCCGGAGGGTTGTTTACCTTAAGCCCGCTGGTCGACGCTGTTTCCGGATCAGGGTGATCAGAATTGACCTTCGCGGTCAGATCGTACACGCCATTGTACGGAGTGAGCGAGTTGGTGTTCCAGCTCGCGTTGAAATCCGACCCCGGTTTGGTGATCGACTCCGAAGAGCCGTTGCCTCGAGGTTGGATGGTGACCGTTATGCTCTCGATCTTCTCGTCCTGAGACAGAATTAACCCTGACTTCTTGCGTGGTACGGCGTAGGCTTCAATATTGGTGCCACCGGACAGGGTTTCTCCATCCGAAGGACTGGTGATGTAGACGCCCGGCGGCTCGTCCGACCGAGCACCTGCAGGAGTGGCAGTGAGCGCTATCAGAAAAAGGGCCGTCATCCAGCCGAGCAGCAGACGTTTCATGCGATCTCCTTAGACTCGACCAGCTTGGCGCGGGCAATCAGGCGCTGCTTGTCGGACCCCTTGGGGTGGCAGGTGGTTAGTGTAAGCGTCGCGTCGGTGGTCGGATTTACCGCCGACCAGTCGCTGGCGGTGGTGATCCATGGGTTGGAGTGCCCGTCGAACGGTTCGATCACCTCATACAGGTGCTCCGCAAAAGGTGTAATTAGCGTGATTTGATCCCCCGGCCGGAGTACCTCCAGGTTGGAGAACGGCTTGCCGTAGGTGGTGCGGTGTCCGGCGATGGCGACGTTGCCGGGCTCGCCGGGCAGGGGAGTGTTTGGGTAGTGGCCGGCGCCGGTGTTGAGTGCTTTGTTCGAGGTGCCCTCCACTACAATCGTGTCCGTGCCCATGGCCGGGATGATGATCCGGGTGAGGGGGGACGCATCCTGTACTTCGCCTGCGGCGTAGTCCGCCTTCAGGCTCGCGGTTTGGAATTGCTCGCGCAGGTCGCTCTGCGTACGGTTGGCCTGCCAGTCGGTGTACAGCGGGTACATGAAGAACCCTGCGGACCCCAGCGCCGTGATGGCTGCCAGTCCGGCCAAAGCCACCGCCAGCTTGCGGCGACCCTGTTGACTTAGCTCCACGTCTTGTCTCCTGGATTAGCCCCCCGGCCGATACAACTGATCATGGTAAGAGTCCACAATTAACGGTTCTGCTCCCCACTGCAAGCGCTCCTTAGCCTGCTGAGGTCAAGAGGGCCCGGCTCCTCTAGAGCCGAGCCCTCTGCCTCGTGGTTTACGTTCGACCGTTACCTCTGGGAAATGCCTCCCAGCTTGCGGTAACCGAGGCCGGAGGCCACCGAGATAGCTCCGAGTATCAGGGCCATCGTCACCCAGAAGGCGGTGGTTCCGCCGGTGCGTGGCAGCGGCGGCGCCTCCTGCGCCTGTACACGGGGCTTGTCGATCTCGTCGAATGCCGTGAGTTGGACGTTGGCCGTGCCGCCCTGTGCCGTCTCCAGGGCACAGTTGGACACCACCTCGGCCCGGTTCACGAAGTTGCCGTTGGCGGCATTCTCGTTCACCGCCACCTGGAACGAGACCGCTTTCGACCCCTTGGGTTCTATTGGCCCGATATCGTTATAGGTGACGGAGTTGGCCGTGGTGGAACTGGCCGGCGGCTCCTGGCTGCCGATCGTGAACCCGATGTTGTTGGGAACAGTCATGGTGTCTACCAGAGAGTTGCTGGTCAGCTCACAGTCGAACGGGTTGGTCGTGTTGATGGAGTAGACGAACGTTTGTCCAGCGTTGACGACCTCCGGGTTGGCGGCCTTTTTGACATCGGCGCCGGCGCAGACGATGCCGCCGGCCGGAACCCTCGACTCAACCTCCATGTGCCCGACTCGAACGTCGGCCAGCTCGAGAGTGGTCAACGTAGTCCCGAGCAGGTCGCCCAAGAGGCCTTCACCCTCGGGCAGAAGGCGGACTCGTACAACATCAACCACGCCCTTGGCGTGCGTGCCGTCCGCGGCTTCCGTAACAGTGGGATCCGGGTCGAGAACCAGGTCGACCAGGCCCAGGCCCAGCAGGTCGCCCTGCAGCAGGTCGTCCAGCGGAGCTATGCCCAGCAACTGGTCGAGCGTGACCGTGAGGCCGTCGATCAACTCGGGCGCCGCACCCTCGAGGGGAAGCGTGTTGGTTACCTTAAGAACCGGTGTTTCGCCGTTGGCGGTACCCGGCTGATAGCTGACGTAGGAGTGACCGGGAATACCGGTGGAGACCGCCCGGATGATCCACTCGCCTAGAAGCTCGATCGTGAGCTCTGCCGGCTGCTCGTTTACCGCGGGTGGTGGCTGACCGGCGCGACCCTCGCCTGTTACCACCCAGGGCTGGTCTCCCTTCCCAAGGTCGCCCCACCGCTTAAATGATGCGCTGAGCCCAGCGAGCTGAATCGGTGGACGACAAAGAGGTCTCGTCCGGTGAGCACATGGAGCGGTTACCTAACAGGCTCTTCGCGTTGAACTGGGGACCGTGACG
>JAHWKV010000029.1 GCA_019347725.1 Actinomycetota bacterium | reverse complement strand
CGAGCTGTCGCCCACCGCCTCGGGGAATCTGGAGGTGTACTTTGCCCAGCATTGGATCCGTTTTGTGTGGCTCGTGCTGGAGGTGCTCTGCCTGGCGGCTGTGGTAGCCCTGGCGCGTTCGGTGCGGGAGTCGTGAATACATGAAGTACGGCGAGTGGATTTTTGTAGCCGTGGTTACCGCCCTTTTGGGTCTTGGGCTCGGGCTCGACATGCTGTTGGAGCCGCGCTCTGCGCAAGAGGCGGATATCCAAAGCCGCCGGCACTTGGCCTCAGGTTCGTACTGTCCTGTACCGAGCGGCGACCTCAGCGCGATCATGACCACCGCTAACCTCGGGGATGGGGAGTTGGGCCTTCGCCGATCGGTAGTCGCCGCCGCGGAACCGGACGCTGAGCAGGTCGCTCTGGAGCCCCAACGTCTGAGCAGTATCGACGTGGACGAGCTGGGCCCACAAGACTCCACCGGGGTGGTGGATGCCTTTGGAGGGCGCGGCCACACCAGTCTCTCGGTCCTCTCTCCAGCTGGAGGGGTTGCTTCCTCGCTGTGTACCGACCAACCGTCGGCTCGATGGCTGTTTGCCACGGGGAGTACCGCGCGCGACGACGATCACTATCTGCTGGTATCCAACCCGTTTCGGGAGGAAGCGCTGGTCAGTGTGCGAATAATGGGTCCTGAGCAGGATGTGGATCTGCCCCTGATCACTGAAGAGGTCGTGCGGGCGCGCTCGCAACGCGTTTTCTACATGTCCGAGAACCTGGAGGAGGTCCCCAGTTTCGGGATGGAGGTGACGGTGTCGCGGGGACGGGTAGTGGCTTCACGCTACTCATCTGTGGATGTCCCGGGAGTCGACGGGATTTCCCTCAACACGGGCACCAGAAGTCCCGCAGGGCAGTGGTACTTCGCCAACGGGCGGGTACCTACGGAGGGTGAGGAGTCGCTGGTTGTCGTAAACCCGACGTCGCGCGAAGCCCTGCTCTCGGTGCTGTTCATCACCGAGGGGGAGCGGGTAGCCCCGCCCGAGCTGGCGGAGGTGGTGGTCCCGGCGGGCCGTCAGGTGACGGTTAATACCTCGGAGCACCTCTCGCGCGGCGATTCGCACGGGATTTCACTGAGATCTCTCAATGGGGTCCCCGTCGTGGCGGAGCGGCAGATCCGCGGCGTGGTGGGCTCGATTCGAGGTTTCGAGACCGCGTTCGGCGTCTCGGAGCTGGTTGGTGACTGGGCGGTTCCGGTCGGTACCCAGGAGGGCGGGTCGTCGACGCTGTCGATCGTCAACCCTGGAGAAGGCTCGGCTGAAGTCGACATACGGCTGGTGACCGCCGACGGGGAGGTGGAGCCACAGGAGCTGACCGGTGTGGTGGTTGCCGCCGGCCGTAAGGTGTCGTTGGACCTCACCGGCTATTTGGGCGGGGGGATGGCCACCGCTGTGGTCGACGCCTCCGGAGCCGATATTGCGGTGGAGAGCACCATGGCGCTGGAAGGCTCGTACGGCGACTTCGCCACGACGCCTGGCGTGCCGCTCCGTTAGGCGCCTTGCGATTAAGCTCCAGGAGGCCGGCGTAAGGCGGCGGCTACGCCCAGCCCAGCTCATCCAGACGGTCGTCGTCGATCCCGAAGTGGTGTGCAATTTCGTGTAGCAGAGTGGTCCTGATGACCTCGTAGATAGTTAAGCCGTCCTCCTCGGCCGCCGTCTCGATCGCCCTGGCGAACAAAGTTATGCGGTCTGGAAGCATGCCGAAGTAATCCATGCCCCGGTCCGTCAGGGGCACCCCTTCGTAGAGGCCGAGGAGGCCCGTTTCCCGTGACTCGTCATCGACGCTAATCTCGAGGTTGTCGATCCGAGACGACAGTTCCTCGGGGAGGCACTCAAAAGCCTTATCTGCCAGGTTGTAGAACTTCTCCAGACGCTGTTTGGTGCCCATAAACTCCCGAGGTTGCGCATGATGGCATAGACAAGAATACAGAAGGTGGGAAAATTACCGGCTAAGGGGGGATACTGGTTCCCCAGGAAAAAGCACGGGAACAAAAAGCCCGCTCGGATCGTCAGATTATCCGTCTGGGATTTTGGACACGAATTAGGTGTGGACATTGCCACGAAATCGGTTTCAACGGAAGGACCCGAGCGTTGACGGTGAAGGGTAAGCACAGCAAGGAGAGCCGCAACAAGCGAAAGCTGATTCTCGTGGCGACGGGGATTATCGCTCTTGTGTTGCTGAGTGTGGTGGGCGCGGCGGCCGCAGTAGGCGCGGCCAGCGACCCTACCGAGCGCATACCCACGGGGTTCGAGGTCGGGGGAGTCGATCTGGCGGGAATGGATATATCCACTGCTCGGGAGCGTCTGCACCGGGAAGTGGAGGAGCCCCTCGACGAGTCCATCGAGGTACTCGTAGACGGACGGCCGGTTGAGTCGGTGTCCCGCCGCGATCTTGGGGCGACCACCAACGCCGGCGAGGTGTTCTCTGAAGCGGTATCGGGGTTCAGTGAGATGTCGTTGTTTGACCGGCTCCGGCTGCGGTTGGGTGGAGAATCGTCGGGGCGTCAATTCGAGGTGACTACTGCCGTTGAGGGTAGTGCCGTCGAGGAGTTCGCCGGCAATCTCGCCGAAGAGGTTCACGTGCCGGCCGAAGATGCATCTGTGAGGTTTGCAGGCAACTCGGTGCGGGTCGTTCCCGGCTCGGAGGGGTTTGAGCTGGACCAGGCCAAGGCAGTAGATCTGCTTACCTCTGCGGTGGAAGATCCGGCCGTCCGCGACGTGGATCTGCCCGGCACGGTAGTCCAACCGGCCCGCACGGAGGCCGACTTCCGGGACGTGATCGTGGTCAAGGTGGGCGAGAATAAGCTGCTTCACTTCCAGGCCGGGAACCTGGTCAAAACCTATGACGTGGCCACCGGGTTGCCCTCGTATCCGACTCCGATCGGCGAGTTCGAAATTGTCCGCATGAGGCATAGGCCGACGTGGGTAAACCCGGCTAAATCACCTGGTCGGTGGGGAGAGAACCTGCCCGCTCGTATCGGACCCGGCCCCGACAATCCTTTGGGTACCCGGGCGATGAACCTGAATGTGCCCAACATCAGGATTCATGGGACTTCTTCAGATTGGTCATTGGGGTACAACGCTTCCCACGGCTGTATTCGCATGAGCATCAGCGATTCCGAGGAGCTGTTCGAGCGCGTGGGCGTTGGAACCAAAGTGATCGGGGTGCGCTCCGGGAGCGATCGATTGGCGCCGGACCGCAACACGGAACCCAGTGTGGAGGACCTCGTCGAGAGCAATGGGACGGCCGCCGAGGAGTTACAGGAGGGGGCCGACCCCGAGCAAAAGCCGGAGTCACCGGCGCCGGCGCCGGTACCCGACTCCGCGGCGCCGGTACCCGACTCCGCGGCGCCGGATGGGCAGGAGGAGACCAAAGAGCCGGACGAGTCGAAAGAGCCGGAACAGGAGCCGGTCGAGGACGAGCCTGCCCCCAACCCTGCCGAGGAGCTTAGGTCCGGTTTCGATATGGAGGGTGCTTAAGCATTCTCAGGCGGCCTGCACAATATCATCCAGGCGCTGCCGCGCGCCGGCGTCGTCCGTTACGGATTTGCCGGCCTCGACGGTCTGCGCGGCCTCGTCTTGCATGCCGAGCTCCCGGTAGCACAGCGCCAGGTTGAAGTAGTGCTGAACGCCGAACGGGTCCAGCTCGGTAGCTTGGTGCAATGCTTTTAGAGCATCGTCCGGCTGCCCCTGGACCAGCCGTGCGGTACCCACGAGGAAGTGGGCTTGAGCGGCACGATCGTCCATCTCCAAAGCGGTTTGAGCATTCTCTTCGGCTTGGGCGTTCTCATCCAGCGACAGGTAAATCTGCGCCCGTGTCCGATAGATGCTCGCGCCGGAGGGGTCCGACTGCACGGCTTCGTTGATCAGAGCCCCGGCTTCTTCCAGCTCGGGGGTTGCGCCCAGTGTTGTCACCGCCTCGCTGCCGGCCACGCTTTCCATTTGGCTGATCAGCCGCTTGGCCAGCAGGGATTGAGCGACTGCAAACTCCGGGAACTCGGCCAGCAGTTTCCTGTAGAGCTCGATGGCGCGCTCATGATCAAGAACCCGGTCGGCCAGTAAAAACCGGTACACCGGGTCGGCGGATTCCGCGACCCTTTGCTCCAGGCGGTGAGCAACGACAGGTCGGCGGCGGTTGCCAGCTGCACATCTGTAGATTCGGTGACCCCGCCGGCTTTGTCGATTTTTAAGGAGTGCCGACCGTCGGGACTCAGCTTCAGAGCGGTCACCAGCTGTTCGTGATGGGTGACCGTGTCTCCCTCGATTCCGATTATTACATCGCCGCGCTGCAAGCCTATCTGCGTCGCCGGGGTGTCGGGTAGGACCGCTAACACAAGTGCGCCGCCGGAGGGAACGGACTTGTTTAGAAGGACGTCCCAGCTGGCTTCGTTGGTGTGTACCAGCGCCCCGAGCGAAAGGTTGGCGGGCTCCGGCGGAGCCTCGGGCGCAGGGAAGTCCAAGTTGGCCTGGGTCTCAGGGGAAGACGAGGGGGGCTCCACGCCCACCAGCTCCTTCAATTGCGAAGGAGGGCTGCAGGACGTCAAGGCAAGTAGCAACGTGACTGCCGCAGTCTTTGTAGTGGGTCTCACCGTTACATTATGGTCCCTAAGGGGAGCCCTTACGTACACCGGCAACGCTCGGACGGAGTAAACTCTTGCGTCATATGTACCCGCTTCCCAAGGAGGTGCATCTCATCACGGAGAGTGGAAAGGTTGAGGTCGCCGGCAATGCCGCCGACTCCTCCGTATCCGAAAAGTTTCGTCCCAAACAGCCTAGTAAGCGATTTCCGACATCTGCCTATTTGCCCGGCTACCGGGACAACGTGAAGTCTCGTGAGTGCCCGAGATGTGGTTTCGAAGCCTTTAGTTACGCCAAGGCCTGCCGTTGCGGTCACGTTTTCGAACAGTAACCCCGGTCTCAGGCAAGAGTCCTTGCAAAATAACAAAGGTGTAACTATAGTCCCACGCATGGAGGCACATGAGGTAGGAGACGACTATCAGGCATGCAGCAGAAGCGCTTGCAGGGCGCCCGCGGTAGCCACGCTTATCTGTAACTACATGGCTCGGAGGGTAGCGCTGGAGGACCTTCGTTCCGAAATAGAGCCCGATCAGTTCCACCTATGCACGAACCATCTTCGTCGCTTTTCTCCTCCGCTCGGTTGGGAGACCGAAGACCTTAGATCCAAGACCGTGAATCTTGACGTCCGGGCGGGCTCCGGGCCTACGCGGGCCACTGCCTAGTAGCGCTCCGCTGCAGCAGCACCCAGTTGGGTTATTCGGTTGCTGTCCTTAGTGGGCGCGGCTAGGCGAAAAGCCCGCTCAACGTGGAAGTTTCTGTGCGCGGCACGCTCAGCGTGCGCAGCATGAGGAATGTTCGGCGCGCTAGCCTTTGATGTTACGAGCCTGAGACGAGGCCAGCATCACATTACCCGACGCCCGGCGCCTGAGTAATGCTTTACGCTCTAGTTCCGTGAGACCGCCCCAGATGCCGTAGGCTTCCTTGGACTCCAGCGCGTGTTCCAGGCACTCCTGATTGACCGGACAGGTTCGGCATACCTGCTTCGCCGCCTCTTCACGGTCCCGCTTCTCCTTGACCACTTCGGTGTGTTCCGGACCGAAGAACAAGGTCGGATCCATGCCCTTGCAAGCGGCGCGATCCTGCCACCTGGCCTCGGCCTCGAGCGAGGCTAGTTTGGAAGCAAGCGCACGCGTGGTCTTGGTCTTGTTGGAAGGATGGTCGTCGTTCTTCAAATGAGCCATAGTTCTATTTTGAGAATCCTTTCGGTGTGATCTTGTCTCGATCGCACGTGCCTGCTTCCAACGTTGACTGTGGGGAATATATTCCCAGCGGAGCGTGGAAGAATAACACTAATCCATCAACAGCAGCAGCCCAAGGACCTTCAGCACCGGGTTCGACTCGAGCTGTGCCGTAACCGTTTAGGATGCGTGGCATGGATCTTAGCGATATTTTTAAAGCCTACGACGTCCGAGGAGTCTACCCCGATCAGCTGGACGAGGACATAGCAAAACGCATAGGGGCCGCCTTCGCAAAAATGGCCTCTGTTCCGAGAATAGCAGTCGGTCGTGATATGCGGATCTCCTCGGAACCTCTCAGTAAGGCGTTTGCTCAGGGCGCAGCGTCCCAAGGGGTGGATGTGGTGGATGTAGGTCTGGTCTCCACCGACGCTCTGTACTTCGCCTCCGGGCATCTGGACATGCCGGGCGCCATGCTGACCGCTTCACATAACCCCGGTAAGTACAACGGGATCAAAATGTGCCTGGCAGGGGCATCTCCAGTCGGCGAAGAGACCGGCCTGCGGGAGATTAGGTCGATGGCGGAGCGGGGCCTGGCTCCGGTGGAGAGCGCCGGCGAGATCACGTCAATGGACGTCCTCGACGAGTTTGTGGAGCACGCGTTTCGGGTGGTGGACACCAGCGGCATGCGACCGTTGAAGGTAGTAGTCGATGCCGGCAACGGCATGGCCGGGAAGATTGTCCCGCCCGTATTCTCCCGACTGCCGGTTGAATTGATTCCTTTGTATTTTGAGTTGGACGGCACTTTTCCCAACCACCCGGCCGACCCTATTCAGATCTCCAACCTCGAGGATCTGATCCAGGCGGTGCGCGACAACGAAGCGGATCTGGGTCTGGCCTTTGACGGAGACGCCGACCGCGCCTTTCTGGTAGATGAGCTGGGCAACCCGGCCTCGGGCAGTCTGATCACCGCTTTGGTGGCAGGAGAGGTGTTGACGGCCGAACCGGGCGCCAAAATTGTCTACAGCGTGATCTGTTCACGGGTCGTGCGCGAGACGATCTCTGAAATGGGCGGTACCCCCATCCGCAGCCGGGTCGGGCACTCGTTCATCAAGCGGGTGATGGCCGATACCGGTGCGGCGTTTGGCGGCGAGCACTCCGGCCACTACTACTTTCGCGACAATTTTCGTGCCGACTCGGGCATCCTGTGCGCCTTGTACGTGTTGAGGGCGCTCAGCAGGCAATCCGGAGCCATGAGCTCGTTGATCAAGCCGCTGCGCAGGTACTGGAACTCCGGCGAGATTAACTCTGAGGTCGCCGACCAGCGCGCGGCGCTGGAGCGCCTGGCCGAGCTGTACCAGGATGGCGAGACGGATTGGTCCGACGGCTTGACGGTCAACTACCCGGACTGGTGGTTCAACGCGCGGGGCTCCAACACGGAGCCGATGCTTAGGCTCAATGTGGAGGCGGTCGATCAGGATTTGGGCACGCACAAGACCGAGCAGCTTCTCGAGGTAATAAGGGCCAGTTGAGGTGCGATCGGGAATGAGGAAGCGATGGTTGACGAAGAATTGATCGAGTTGCTCGTGTGCCCCAACTGCAGGGGACCCATAGAGCATCGCAGCGAACAGCAGGCGATCGTCTGCGTCGGCGAGTGCGGGTATGTGTATCCGGTGGTCAACGATATTCCCCACATGCTGGTGGACGAGGCCACCAAACCTTGATCGAGCTTGACGACGGGGCTGTGCTGGCGCGCAACGATCCGCAGGGCTTCATCCATTCTGTCGAGAATCTCGTAGATCAGCTGGCCGAGGGTTGGAACCTCGGTAGGGATTTGACCGGCCTACCCGAAGCCGCAGGGCTTAGGTCCATTCTCGTTCTCGGAGTGGGCGGCTCCGGTATTTCGGGGGACGTTCTCAAGGTCGTTTTGGGCCCGTCCTTCCCGATGGTGGTCGACGTGTGCCGGGGCTACGACGTCCCGGGTTGGGTGGGGTCCGACACTCTGGTTTTCGCCGTCTCCTACTCGGGGCGCACCGAGGAAACTCTGGAAGCGTATGCGCACGCTCGGGCGGCCGGCGCTCAAACCGTCATCGTGGCTACGGGAGGCCGGCTTGTCGAGCTGGGAGAGCGCGACGGAGTTCCCATCGCTTTGGTGCGCAACGGGCTTCAGCCGCGCGCCGCGTTGGGTTTGATGCTTATGGCGATGCTGGGTGTCTGTGAGCGTCTCGGCTTGGGCGACTACTCCGCGGATGTCGAGGAGACTACCGCTCTGATCGAGCGCAGGGCCGCCGAGTATGGGTCCGGCCGGCCTACCGAGCAAAATCGGGCCAAGCAGCTAGCCGCTCACATGGTGGGCCAGCTACCGATCA
>JAHWKV010000299.1 GCA_019347725.1 Actinomycetota bacterium | reverse complement strand
CGGGACGGGCATGGTAAGTGGCGTGGTGCCGATCGTCTGCCAGGGCGCCTCGGGGGTGCCGTAGCCCCGGACCGCGACCTCCGCCCCTTCCGGCACGGTGTTCACGGGCATGGTCCAGCTCACGCGCTGCATGACCTTCCCGAGCTCGGGGTCGTCGCCGAGGTAGCGGGCCGCCGTCAGCCCCGTCCGGTAGGCCTCGTAGATCTCACCCTCTTCCACCAGGGCGATTGGGCCATTGTCCAGCGCCTCCGGCGCCACGTGCCCGATCGAGAATCCGTGGGTCGCTCCGGAGAAGCGGCCATCGGTCAAAAGCGCCACATCCTTGCCCAGCCCGGCGCCGAAGATGGCGCCGGTGACGGCCAGCATCTCGCGCATGCCGGGTCCGCCCTTGGGACCCTCGTAGCGGATAACGACCACGTCGCCGGAATTGATCTGCCCACCGACGACCGCCTCGAACGCTTCGTCTTCCGAGTCAAAAACCCGCGCACGACCCTTGAACACATCGGCGCCCTCCAGGCCGGACGCCTTACAGACCGATCCTTCCGGAGCGAGGGTTCCTTTCAGGATCACCGTCCCCCCGGTCGGGTGGATCGGCTTGGACATGGGGCGCAGAACCTCTCCGTCCGGCTCGCCTGCCCCCTCGGCGTTCTCGGCGAGAGTCTTTCCGTTGGCGGTCAGCGCGTCGCCGTGCAGAAGATCCGCTTCAAGCAGTTCCCGGATCACCACCTGGACGCCACCGACACGGTCCCAGTCCGCCATGACAAACCGGCCGCCGGGGCGCAGATCCGCCATGTGCGGCACCCGGCGGGAAATCTTGTCGAAGTCATCGATCTCCAGGTCGATTCCGGCCTCGTGAGCGATCGCCAACAGGTGCAAAACCGCGTTCGTCGAGCCGCCGGTGGCCATTACGCACACAATGGCGTTTTCGATCGATTGGCGGGTCACGATGTCCCGGGCGGCCACACCCCTTTTGATCTGCTCCACCACGGCCATGCCGGACTGAAAGGCAAAATCCGCCCTGCGCTCGGAGATAGCCGGCGGCGAGGCGCTTCCGGGAAGCGACAGACCCATAGCCTCTACCGCAGCCGCCATGGTGTTGGCGGTGTAGTGGCCGGCGCAGGAACCGGCACCGGGGCACGCGTGGGACTCGAGCTCGTACAGGTCCTCGTCGCTCATGCGGCCGGATGCGTGCGCGCCTACACCCTCGAAGACATCCTGGATGGTGACGTCCTTACCCCGAAAACGCCCGGGCATGATCGTCCCCCCGTAGAGGAAGATAGAGGGCAGGTTCAGCCGAACCGCCGCCATCACCATGCCCGGCAGGCTCTTGTCGCAACCGGCGATAGTTACCGTGCCGTCCAGCCGCTCCGCGTGAACCATAAGCTCCACGGAGTCCGCAATAACCTCTCGGGAAATCAGCGAGGCGCGCATGCCTTCGGTCCCCATCGATATTCCGTCGGAGACGGCGATAGTGGTGAACTCCAGCGGATATCCGCCGGCCTCATGCACGCCCGCCTTGGAGCGGTCGGCCAGCTTGTCCAAGTGCAGGTTGCAAGGCGTTACCTCGTTCCAGGAGGAGGCCACACCGATCATAGGCTTACGAAAATCATCATCGCCCATGCCTACCGCGCGCAGCATCGCCCGAGCCGGAGCCCTCTTAGGGCCCTCGGTGACGTCGCTGCTGCGTGGTTTCAGGTTCGGCTGGTCACTCATTGGTCATCTCTCCCCCACAATCGAAGGCGCAAAGAAAACACGAGCATATCGCTCCTTGACAGTCCTTCGAGGGTGGAGCAAGATGATAGGCAAGGCAACGAACAGGAGTCTGTAGTGACGCGGTACGACTTGGAAAGGAACTCAGCGGGATATCCCGTCCTAGTACTCGTACTGCGGTAGCGCGCGCCTGAAACTTCCGGCGGCGCTTACAAAACCTCTCTACAATGATGGAGAGGTTTTTTGTTTCCCGGAACGTCGAAGGTTCCCTACCCGACGAGGCGCTGGTCGGCGATTTAGCGTACGGCGCGCTTTGTTTCGGCGACCGGCCACCGGCCACCAAGAGATTGCAAGAGTTCACGAGATTGTAAGAGTTAAGGAGTGAAATAGGCACATGAGCGAGGTCACCGGGGCACAGGCCCTCTTCCAAGCGCTCGAGGCGATGGGGGTGGAGCACATTTTCGGCATCCCCGGGGGCGCAATCCTTCCTGCATACGACCCCTTGATCGACTCGACGATCAAGCACATCCTCTGCCGTCATGAGCAGGGCGCCGCTCACGCAGCGGACGGGTACGCACAGGCCTCCGGAAAGGTAGGCGTCTGTATGGCCACCTCCGGTCCCGGCGCCACCAACCTGATCACCGGGCTGGCCTCTTCGCACATGGACTCCATCCCGGTTGTTGCGATCACCGGGCAGGTCAACCGCGCCGGCATCGGCTTCGACGCCTTTCAGGAGTCCGACATAACCGGTATTGCAGCGCCCGTCACCAAGCATACATTTATGATCATGGAGCCCGAGGACATCGCCCAGACGATAGCGGAGGCTTTCCACATCGCCGGTACCGGGCGCCCCGGACCGGTGTTGG
>JAHWKV010000298.1 GCA_019347725.1 Actinomycetota bacterium | reverse complement strand
CGCGGGAGACCAAATCCGCGAGCTGATTCCCGTACGGGCGCACAAACGTATACCGTCCCCACAGACCCCGGGAAGCCCTCCTGTGGGACTTCCGGCACCGTGAGCACGGAGGCCACGCGACCCCCGTCTTTCAACAGCGGCAGGCTCAGCTGCACGAGCTCTTGGCCTCCAGCCAGGTCCACTGCCACGTCCACCCCGTCGGGACTGATGGAACGCACGGCGGCAGGCACGTCGGCATGCCGGTCTACCGGCTCGGCGCCCAAGCTTCTTAGATGGTCGTGGCCGCCTGGACCCGACGTAGCCAGAACGGTCGCACCCAAACCCTTCAAAAGCTGAACCGCAAAGGAGCCTACTCCACCCGAACCGCCGTGGACCAAAACCGTCTCCCCTACAGCCACCTCGACCGATTGGATCGTCTGCAAAGCGGTGAGCGCCGCTAAAGGCAACGCGGCTGCGGTAGCCAGATCGACCGACTCCGGAGCAATCGCAGCCGACTCCTCCGCCACCGAAACGTACTCGGCGTAGGTACCGTGCTCCACGCAGGACTTGCGGGCATACGACACCACCGGGTCGCCAGCCTTGAATCGAGTTACCGCGGGGCCGGCAGCCTCCACGGTCCCGGCCACGTCCCACCCGGGAATGAGGGGGAAGTGGTGAGGGTACCTCTGCTCCAGCCGGCCCCGGATCGTCTTCAAATCCACCGGGTTGACGCCGGCCGCCTTGGTTTTGATTAATATCTGATCCGGGCCCACCAGGGGAGGGTCGACTTCGGTGAACCGGATTACGTCTGGATCCCCGAAACCATCGATGACTGCGGCTCGCATGGGCTCGCTCATACCACCACACTAAACCCAAATACGGCCGCGAGGCATCCTGCGTTGACTGTGCGCAGGGATGGGACAATGGCATGGAGTCGGCTTCTGTATAGAGGTGATCACTATGCCAGCATCCGGGGTTGTGTCGCGTATATGTAAGCCGCGGGACGCGGCAAGGTGACGCCGCTGAACGCGGTTTGGATCATAGCCGCGGTTGGCTTAATGCTGACGCTAGCGCTGCTGTTCCTACGTCGAGCTTTCCGGCAATCGCACAAGCGCAAAAGGTTGGATGCTATGCAAGAGCAGCCTTGGTCCCCGGAGGCCCTGGCTCTGCTCGGTGAGCCTCTCGACCGCGCCGACGGCCTGCCTGGCTCCACACAGTGGCTACTGGATAAAATCGTCGAAACGGCAGGGAAACCCGGGGAGGCAGAGACGTCCTTCATCCCCGACACGCCGGAAGCCCGGACCCCCGGACCCGAGACTCCCATCGAAAAGCATGCTCAAGACAAGCTGGAGGTCCTGCTCCACGAATTGCCGCTTCAAGCCGGTGCCGGGGAGGTTGGCCGCACCCTGGAGAAGGTTGCCCTGAGCGCGCTCGGCTACTACAGATACGCTCTGCTGCAGGATTCACCTGACCTGCCCATAAACGTTACCTCCGCTACCTCCACCTCCCTTTCGCCCGACGCCTCGTTGGTCGCCGGCTACCTGGATCTGGAGCAGCGCATGGGCGGACTGGCGGCCGACCTTCAGCCCGCACAGACCGCGTCCAGCCTGCTGGGGGCAGTTGCGGCGCGGGCCTTGGGTATCGACGGCGTCGAGGGTCTCCCGGATGATCGGTTCGTCCACGCCGCCGTGAGTACCTTGCTCAAGGGTGCGGTGCCCGCCTCCGCCGCCGGCAAGAGGCCCTTGAACGAGACAACCCCGCCGGGTGACGCCTCCCGTGGGGAGCCGTTGCGCTGGAGAGCTGGAGGGCTAACCTAGCGAGCAGCCATTCTTCGCCTGCTTTAACGATCTCTTCACGAAATTCTTAAGGGCCTGGGGTACCTATAGATTATGGACAATAAACCTCTTAAAGCTATTCCGGTCATGGGCCTGCCCCGGCGCACTAAGCAGTCGACTCCGGGCAGGACCTGTACGCACCCGGATTGCCGGACGATTCTCTCCGTTTACAACAAGTCGGCTTACTGCTACACGCACATGGGTCCTCGTCGCCCGCGCATGCCTCGATAGTTAGCTCCCTCAGCAACCATCGGGGCTTTTGACGGACAAAGCCATCGTTCGAGCCTGCGCCGGCGATAGGGTTTGTGCGTAGTGCACAGTCATACCCACAGCCACAGCAATGAGCGCGTTCCGCCGCGCACCAGGCGGCTATTAATTGCCGCCACAGCGCCGCTTGCGGTACTTACGCTCATCGGCTTCTTCCTGCTGCGCCCCACCGACGTGCCCGACCTGTCGGGCGCCGTGCAACTGCCCACCAACCTGATCGACGGCACCGTAATCAGGACGTTTCCCAGCGCGTGCCCCGGCCTCGACGAGGAATCGCTGGATTGCCGGCAGGCCCAAGTGCGTTTAACTGAGGGGCCCAACGAAGGAAAGATTGTCTCGTTTGAGGTGAGCGACTACTCGTCCATACGCACGATCGACGCGGGCGACAAGATCGTTCTGAGCTACACTCCCGACGCCCCCGAAGAGTTCGCCTACGACTTCGCCGACATGCAGCGCAACACACCGATGCTCGTCCTCGCGGGCATCTTCGCCGTCGCCGTCATCGGATTTTCGGGATGACGCATATCTTCTATGCGGGA
>JAHWKV010000297.1 GCA_019347725.1 Actinomycetota bacterium | reverse complement strand
TACCGCGGACGGCAGCTTGGCCACCGCCAGCAACTTTCAGCACGAGGACCTGTTCTGGGCCCTGCGCGGTGGGGGAGGCAACTTTGGAGTCGTCACCTCCATGGAGTTCCAGTTGCACCCGGTCGGCGCGATTGTCGGCGGACCTTTGTTTTACGAGGTGGAGGACGCCTCGGCCGTAATGGCGCTGTACAGCGACTACATCGAGCGGGCGCCGGAGGAATTGGGAGCTTTTTTCGCCTGGCAGATCGCACCGCCGCTGCCGTTCATTCCGGAGGACCGGGTGGGGGACCTGTTCTGCGTGATGGTCACCTGTTGGACGGGTCCCGCCGAGGAGGCCGACGCGGTCCTAAAGCCCTTCTTCGACGTGGCGCCGGTGAAGGCGCAGCATGTCGGTCCGATGCCCTACGCGGCCCTTAACTCGGCGTTTGACGGACTGGTGCCGGCGGGGCTGCAGCACTACTGGAAGGCCGACTTCGTCACCGATCTAACCGACCTGGCCATCGCGGGGCATGTCGATCACGGCAAACGCACTCCGGTGGTCAACTCCACCATGCACCTGTACTCGATCAACGGCGCCGTGCACCGGGTAGGTCCCGAGGAGACGGCGTTCGGGCACCGGGACAAGAAGTTTGCCGCGGTCATCGCCGGCATGTGGCCCGACCCCGCGGACAACGACGCCAACATCGCCTGGGTCAGGAACTACTACGAGGCCATCCACCCGCACTCCGGTTCGGAGGGCGGATATATCAACTTCATGGCCGCCGATGACGAGCACCGGGTGCAGGACAATTACGGCCGCAACTATCCGCGGCTGGCCCGGGTCAAGGCGACCTACGATCCCGACAATCTGTTCCACCTCAACCAAAACATCGTTCCGGCGGTGAAGTAAAGCCGCTGCGGCCGGGGTTACTCGATGGGTAGCCCCGCCCGGCGGGCGAGCTGCACCACCGCTTCGATCAGATCCGGTGAGTCGAGCAGGACCGGGTCGTTGTGGCCGGCACCGGGTATCTCGACCAGCTGCGCGTCCCGGGCGGCCTTGGCCACCGCCCGGCTTTGCGACGGGGGAATGATCGAGTCCTGTTCCCCGTAGATGACCGTTACCGGAACATCGAGCCCGGCGATCTGCTCGGCCAGCGGATAGCGGTCCTTGAGCAGCAAATCTACCGGCAGAAAGGGGTAGTGCAGCTTGCCGACCGAAGCCAGGTCCTCAAAAGGCGAGCGCAGAACCAGACCGGCCGGAGGGTGCTCGGTGGCCAGCTCCGCCACCACCGCCGCTCCCAAGCTCTCCCCGTAGTACAGCAGCTGCTGCGGTGCCAGACCGGCATCTCCCACCATGAACTCGTAGGCGGCCCGGGCGTCCCGGCCCAGGCCCCGCTCGGTGGGGCTTCCCGGGTTGCCCCCGTAGCCTCGGTAGTCAAACAGCAATACGGCAAAGCCCTGCTCGGCTAGGGCCTCGGCAAGCTCCGCCCGCAGCGAGCGGTTGCCCGCGTTGCCGTTGGCAACCAGTACGCCGGCGGAAGCTTGGCTGTTTTGCGGAGTGACGAACCATGCGCCCAGCTCCAAACCGTCTTCAGTTTCCAGTACGACGTCTCGAGCTCCCTCCAGGGTCTCGGCGGCCGGAGGCACCGGGCCGGAGTACGGCAGATAGATCAGCCGCCGCTGCAACCCCCAGAACAGCAGCAACAAGACCAGGATCGTGGCAACCACGATTGCGACTATGCGCGCCATTTGTTCAGGCTATAGAAGTACCACGGGTAAAGGAGAGGTCAGGTCGCCGACAGGGGACCGCCCCGTACCGGCGAGCCGGCCATGACCCGCTGCTCGTTGTCGCGAAGGCGAGGCTCGTAGTGGGCAAAGAAGACCTTGCCGACCAGGTCACGCCGGCTGCGTACGCCGGTCTTGTCAAAGATGGTCTTTAGGTGTTGCTGCACGGTATGGGGGGAAACGGTCAGGGCTTCGGCAATTTGGGCCGTGGAGTTGCCGTGCAGCACCAGCCTGGTTACCTCCTGCTCCCGTTCGGTCAGCTGGTAGGCGGCCATTAAGAGGGGATAGATTTTTGCCGGGTGGGCCGGCTCGATAATCACCGCCACCCGCTTGGTTCCCGAACCCACCATTGCCGCGCCGTGCAGGACGAGCCACCGGCCGCTGTTGGAGAGCACCCGGGAGAAAGCCATCTCCGCCGCTGCGCCGTCGTTCGTTGAGCTTCCAAGAGCCCGGCCGGCAACAGCCAGCACCGCCGGCGGCAGCGGGTTCTTTGTCCACCGATCTCCGTCGGGAAGCTCATCCAGCCACCGCTGTGTCCCGGGGGTTAGGGATTCGATGCCCCAGTCGCCGTCCAAAATCACCAGACCCGGCGCTTCCGGTCCTTCCGGATCCGCAGCTTCGCCGATAAGCAGCGCCCGTTGCGCGCCGGCGCCGAGGTGCGGGGCGACCTTTCGCAGGAAACGGATCTCCTCTGGGGAGAACGGGGGCCGGTCGGGCTCTCGATAGAGCCCGAGGATGCCCCAGGCGGCGTTGCTGCGGTCTCTAAGAGCGACCAGTAGTTCCTGATCGCCGCCCATCGGCCG
Source organism: Actinomycetota bacterium (assembly GCA_019347725.1). GTDB lineage: Bacteria > Actinomycetota > CADDZG01 > JAHWKV01 > JAHWKV01 > JAHWKV01. The sequence goes on along the minus strand of JAHWKV010000297.1, from coordinate 59 downwards.
AATCACTTCCCGCCAGGCCCAGCTGCGGCTGGGATCGCCACCGGTGGCGTCGAATAAGG
>JAHWKV010000296.1 GCA_019347725.1 Actinomycetota bacterium | reverse complement strand
CACGAATACGATGAAGCTGCCCAAGAAGGAGATCAACACGCCCAGGTTTCCGGAGGCGGTAGCCTGCCCGGCGATCCGGGCGCCTCCGACCAGCCCTATGGGCTGATCTTCGGTGAGCTCCCTCTCACCGGTGCCCCCCAAAGCGCTAATCACCTCGGAAATGCCTGGATGTACGATCTTGCCCACACCGGTGACGCTGAGCACGATCATCTCACCGGTCATCTTGGTTCCGTCGACCAGCGAGGTGATGGGAGCGCGGCGCTCTACGTGGATCTCGGGCCCGATGCCGATTTGGCCCACCGTCTCCGTTACCTCCGGACTCTCGGCATCGACCGGCGCCTCGGCCGCTACCGGCGTCATCCGGCGGGTAATCTGCTCGCCCTCGCGCTCGACAACCACCTCGATCTCCTGGCCGGCGGTGGGACGTACCGTCTCCCGCACGTCATCCCATGTATCGATGCTGGCGCCGTTGATCCTAAGGATTCGGTCACCGGGCTCAATGCCGGCGGTATGCGCCGGACCCGGCTCACCGTCGATCTCCGGCGCGACCAGATCCACCGTTGTCGTCAGTCGGTCGGGCACGCCTATGACCCCGAACATCCCCGCGAACAGCACGGTGGCAAGAATGAAATGCGTGGCCGACCCGGCCGATAGTACGATCGCCCTTTGCCACGCGGGCTTGGCCCCGAAAGTGCGCGGCCTCTCCTCATCGGTGACTTCCTGGAAGGGGTTCATGCCGGCGATCTTTACGTAGCCGCCCAGCAAAATAGCCTTGAGACCGAACTCGGTTTCGCCTCTCCGGCGCGAGAAGATGCGCGGCCCGAAGCCCACAAAGAACTCCTCGACTTTGATGCCGAACTTCTTTGCCGTTATGTAGTGCCCCCACTCGTGGAAGACGATCATCACCAGCATCGTCACGATGAAGACCGTCAGGCCCAGCGATCCTATGGCTAACTCCTTTGCTCTACGAGCTCACGTGCCTTGGCTCTGGCCCATGTATCTTGTTCAATAATCGCCTCGAGGTTCGGCTCGGTACTGTCGTGGACGTCGAGGACCGCCTCGACGGTAGCCGCGATTCCCAAGAAGTCCACCCGACCGTCGATGAAAGCTTCCACTGCCGCTTCATTGGCGGCGTTTAGCACCGCCGGATACGTTCCGCCCTGCCGGCCCGCCTCGAAAGCCAGGGCCAGGCAGCGGAAGACTTCGGTATCCGCAGGCTCGAACGTCATCGTGTGACATTCGGACCAGTCGATGCGCCCGGCAGGTGCGCCGAGGCGGTCGGGCCAGGACATGGCCAGTTGGATCGGCATGCGCATGTCCGGCGGCGCCGCATGAGCGAACAGACAACCGTCGTCGGCCTCGACCATGCCGTGAATCATGCCTTGGGGATGAATGGTCACCTGGATCTCATCGTAAGTCAGACCAAACAGATAGTGGGCCTCGATAACCTCCAGCCCCTTGTTCATCAACGTAGATGAGTCCACCGTGATCTTCTTGCCCATCTGCCACACAGGGTGGTTCAGCGCCTGATCCAGCGTCGCCGACCGCAGCTCTTCTTTGGTCCGGCCCCTAAACGGGCCCCCGCTGCCGGTAAGCACTACCCGGCGTACCTGATCGGGCGGCAGTCCCTCCAACAGTTGCCACAACGCCGAATGCTCGCTGTCAACCGGGCGTAGCTGGCCCTCGGTTACCTTGCTCATCACCAGCTCGCCGCCGGCCACCAACGACTCCTTGTTGGCCAGGGCCAAGGTTTTACCGGCCGCTATTGTGGCCATGGTCGCCTTCAGCCCTGCAGCGCCTACGACCGCGTTGAGGACCAGTTGTGCGTTGGATTCCTGCACCACTCGCTCGGCCGAGTCCTCGCCGGAAAGCACTTTGGTAACCCCGTCGATGTTGAGATCGCCCGCAACCACTCCGGCAAGAGGCACCTTGAACTCGTTGATCTGATCGCTAAGGCTGCCGGTGTCCCTGCCGGCCGCCAGAGCCACCACCTCGAAGCGCTCGGGGTAGGCGCGGGCGACGTCGAGCGTCTGACGCCCGATCGAGCCGGTCGACCCCAAGACCGCGATTCTCAGGGGCTCCGGTGAGCTGAAAAGATCCATCAATCCATCATGCGACATATTGGCCCCGAACTTGGTTTCGTTGGTGTCTGAGGTTCTTCTGAGCGAACCACCGCTACAGGCCGAAGACTTCAAGCAAAAAATAAACGGTGGGCACCACAAACAGCATCGCATCTATGCGGTCCAAAGCTCCCCCGTGCCCGGGAAGGATGGTGCCCATGTCCTTAAGGCCCAGGTCCCGCTTTACCATCGACTCGAACAGATCGCCGAGCGGAGCGACGATGCTTATCGCAGCCCCGACGATGGCGGCCTGGGCGACGCTGAACGGGCCCAACGCCGAACCTACCAGGACCCACGCTCCTACGGTAGCCGCCGTGGCCACCGCCGCGCCCTCCCAGCTCTTATTAGGCGAAATTGCAGGAGCCAGCTTGTGTTTGCCGAGCTTGGAGCCGCCCGCGTAGGCAAAAATGTCGTAGACCGCGGCGGCGCCGATAGCCATCACGGTCAGCGCCCTTCCGTCCGGCCGCAACGCCAGCAAACCAACGAACGCACCCAGCAGCGGTATAT
>JAHWKV010000295.1 GCA_019347725.1 Actinomycetota bacterium | reverse complement strand
GGCCTGGCCGGCGTACTCGGAGGTTTGGTCTTACGGGCCATCGGCCTCGGCCATCTGCTCAATACGCGCGCCGTAATCCGAACGGGACTGTTCCTCAGCCTGGCCGGGGTGGCTACCGCCTGGTCCGATGGATCCAGACCGGCCATGTTGGCCGTGGCCGCGCAGTTCCTCTTCCTGCCGTTGGTGTTGGTCGGCGCCGGCCGGAGCTGGAAACTGGCGACCGGCAGCACCATGGTGGCTGCGGGGGCGTGGGCATCGATAAGCCACGGTGCCGCCGAAGGTTCGGTCGGATGGGCCGTCGATTACCTGCACCTGGTGGTCGGCGCGGCCTGGGCAGGGTCCCTGGGGTTGGTCCTGGTCTTAGGGTGGCAAGCTCGCCGCAGCCGCGTGGATTGGCTGCCGGCAGTCCGCCGGTACGCCCGGCCGGCGATGTGCTTCGTCTTGGTTTTGGGCACAACCGGCACCGTCGCCGCACTAAGTCTTATTCCGGGCTGGGAACAGCTTTGGTCAACCTCCTACGGGCAGATCTTGGTCCTCAAGATAACAGTGTTCGGTGCCGCGCTGGTTGCGGCTCTGGCGGCACGGCGGTGGGGCCTTGGGGGAAGTCGTGCGGCACTGGCCCGGCGAGCAATGAGCGCAGAAGGCCTACTTGTCGTGTCGGCTATCGTCCTGGCAGGTCTACTGGCCAGTGGTGCGCCTCCGCCAGCCACCGCCACGGCCGAGCAACTGCTGGGGCCGGTCCCATTGAGCAGTCAGGTCACCCGGGATGCTGGACTTGCCGGACAGCTAAACGTGGAGGTCTCCTCCGACGGTGAGCGACTGGACATCCAAATTTTCGGACCTTCAGGAACGCTGCCGGGCACCGACATTCAAGCCGTACTCACCGATCCCGCGGGCCGGTCGCTGGATCTAAAGCCGCGACCATGTGGATCCGGCTGCTTCACGCAGGCGGTCAACCTCAAGCCGGGTTCGAGTCGGGTGACGGTGGCGGCCCGCGCTCCTGAATGGACCGGCGGGGAGTTCCCCGCAACTCTGCACTGGCCTCCCGGCGAGCACAGTCCAGACCGCCTGCAAGACCTAGTGACGAAAATGCGATCGGTTCCGGAGCTCACTGTGATCGAAACCGTGGACAGCGGCCCCGGTTCAGTCGTCGAGCCAAAGGAAATCACCGTAACCGGGAATCGCTTTATCGACGCCGAGCCGTACGCCGGCGCTAACCTGGACGAAGTCTGGGTACTGCCGGGGAGTCCAGAACGACTTCGACTCTATCTGCCAGGGTCGCAGATATCGGCCTTCCTGGAACTAGATAGCCAGGGACGCATCGGCCAGGCCCGATTGATCACGCCTGGACATGAGATCACCCGCCAGTTCTCGTATAACCAACGGTAAACGCCGCTCGCAAGCCCAAGGAGCTGTTTGCGGCAGCCCGCGCCGATTCTATGAGCTCTTTGGAGATCCACTCGGCCCAATCTTGGCTTCTCTTACGTCGCCCTCCAGCGTCTCAAGCTCTGCTGTCAGCCGTGCGTGCTGCGCCTTGAGAGCCGCCAGATCCCGCGGTCTCGCCGTCTCCGTGGCCTCCTCGGCAGCTGCCGTGGCGCCTGGAGGTTCTGTCGCGGTTTTATGCTGGCCGCCGGACATGGCACGCATCATCAGCCACATCGACAAAGGGCACGCCGCAAACAGCAGCAAAGGAGCAGCCGCGACGATGAGATTGGGGGCGATCGCCCAGATCCCGAGGCCAAGGGCGACCAAGCCTGCGAGCACTTTCCAGTTCAGGCACATACCGCCGATCCTAAACCCGTTGCTGCCGCCAACTGGCGGCGAAGAGCAGGTGCCCTTGTCAGTGGTTTCCGTCTTAGTCATCGGTTCCCTTCCTTGGCCGGTTTCCGTCTCTAGCGACTAATACTACGGGCCATAGTAAGTTACTGCTCCACCCAGCAACTTGGAGATGTTCGTGACGCCGAACGGAGTTTGCCCTAAGGTGCAGCCGGCGTGTTGCCGCCGCGACCAAATCGGCGCAGCCGCAGCGAGTTGGCCACCACGCTGACCGAGGAAAAGGCCATCGCCGCGCCAGCGATGATCGGGTTGAGCAACCCCAGCGCAGCCAGTGGGATGGCGGCGGTGTTGTAGCCGAAGGCCCATCCAAGGTTTTGGAAGATCACGCGCAGCGTCCTGCGCGACAGGCGGATCGAGGTAACCACTCCGGCAAGGTCCCCGGACATCAGCGTGATGTCCGAGGACTCGATCGCGACGTCGGTGCCGGTGCCGATAGCGATGCCAAGGTCGGCTTGGACGAGGGCCGGCGCATCGTTGACTCCGTCGCCGACCATCGCCACTACCTTGCCCGCTTCCTGGAGGCGCCGCACCTCGGTGACCTTGTCCTCGGGAAGAACCTCCGAGAGCACGCGATCGATGCCCACCTGCCGGGCGATGGCGTCGGCAGTGCGGCGGTTGGCGCCGGTCAGCATGGTGACCTCGATCCCCAGCCGGTGCATGTGCCGGATGGCGCGCACGGAGGGCTGCCGGATCGGATCGGCGGCCGCAATCACGCCGGCGGGCGCCCCGTCCACCGCCACGAACATCGGAGTCTTTCCGTCTTCGGCCAGACGCGCCGCGTCGCCTTCCAGTGAGCCGACG
>JAHWKV010000294.1 GCA_019347725.1 Actinomycetota bacterium | reverse complement strand
AGTACCGAAGCATCTTCTCGGTCACCTCGAAATCGGCGATGACCCCATCCTTTAAGGGACGTATCGCAAGAATATGGCCCGGCGTCCGGCCGATCATTCTCTTGGCCTCAATGCCCACCGCCAAGATGGCGCCGGTCTTGGTGTTGAGCGCCACCACGGAAGGCTCGTTCAGCACGATTCCGCGGCCTCGGACGTAGACCAGCGTATTTGCGGTCCCCAAATCCACGGCCATATCGCGGCCCATAAAAGTAAATGCCGGGTCGTTAGCCATGAGATCTCCTAAGCTGCAGGTACGGTCGGAACCGGATTGGACGGCAAGACATTCGGTAGCATACGCGCCGTTTTCAATACATTGCTACATGATTTTTTCGCGTTCTGATGCTCCCTAGACCTTTACTTCAGGAACAAGGTCCGGAAAGAAAAGACCCAGTTCGTAGGTCGCAGAATCGACGCTATCGGAGCCGTGCACCAGATTTTCGGTAACTTCTAATGCGAAATCGCCCCGGATCGTGCCCGGAGCCGCCTGAGCGGGGTCCGTAGCGCCCATAAGCGACCGCACAGCCGCCACTGCACCGTTGCCTTGAACAGCCAAGGCCACCACGGGGCCCGAGGTGATGAAGGCCAAAAGACCGGGGAAAAAACTTTTATCGACGTGCTCGCGGTAATGGCGACGCGCGAGGTGTTCATCAACCTGAACCATACGCATGGCGGCAAGCTTCAACCCCTTGCGCTCGATGCGATTGATGATCTCCCCGACGAGGCCACGCCTAACCCCATCCGGCTTGATAAGCACGAGCGTGGTCTGGCTCCTGGCCTCTTCGTTCAAGTGTGACTTGAGACCTTCGAGTGAGGGGGCGGGGGGGCTGTCTTCGGTCTGCCTGGATTGCATTAACTTTGAACTCATTGTTCCAGCATAAGCGGTTTGGACGATACCGCTGATGCAATTTAAAGGGCGCCGCCCCAGCTGCTATTCGTTCTCCGGCTCGCCTGCCCGACCATCCGCGCCTTTCAGTAGATGCTGCCGCGCTTGCCCCGCCCCGAACAGGCTACCGGTGACGAGGACCATCTCGTCGTCCAGACTGCTCGAAATGGCCAGATCGACCGCTTCCTCCAGGACATCCACAATTTCCGGCTCTACAGCAGATGAAGGCAAGACTTGTTGCAGCCGGGCGGGGGTAGCCGCCCGCGAGCTGTCCGCGCGCGTAAGGATTATGCGGCCGGCTATCGAAGCCAGCGGGGTCAAAACCCCCGCAACGTCTTTGTCGTCGAAAACGGTCGCCACCAGGGTGAGCCGCTCATACGCGAAATCGTGGGGCAGCGTGGCGACCAAAGCCGCCGCAGCACTGGGATTGTGCGCACCGTCGACCACCACCAAGGGATGCCGGTTGAGCACCTCCAGCCTCCCCGGAACCGTTACCGAGAGCAGCGCGGCCCGCAGCGCCTCAGCGTCGAGCTCTTGGTTGAGCAGCGCCTCGGCCGCCGCGATCGCCACCGCGAGATTCTGGCCCTGGTGCGCGCCGTGCAGCGGCAGGAACAGCTCTTCGTAAGTGGCGTTGGGCGTGCGAACACTGAGCAGACGCCCTCCAACCGCAGTGTCGTTGACGTCAAGGTGCAGTTGGTCACCCAGACCAATCACCCTCGCTCCAACCGCCGTAGCCTTGGCGGCAATTTGCTCGGCAACTTCCCGATGCTGCCGGGCGGTGACCACGGTGGCCCCAGATTTGATGATCTCCACCTTCTCTGCGGCGTTGGCTGCTGCAGAGTCGCCCAGGAACTGTCGATGGTCTACGTCGATCGGAGTTAGAATTGCCACCGAGCTATCCACCAGGTTGGTTGCGTCCCAGCGACCGCCCATCCCCGACTCCACTATGCCGGCGCCTACCGACTTGTCCGACATCCACTCGAAGGCGATGCCCGTGGTGATCTCAAAGTACGTCAACGACTCGTCGCGGTCGTTTTCCACCAGCTCGATGAACGGCAGCAAGTAAGCGAGGGTGAAGGCGAAGTCCTCCTCAGGCATCTGGTCGAATATCAGCCCTTCGTCCCACCCCACCAGGCCGTACCTCTCGGTCACGCTGGACAGGTGCGGAGAGGTGTACAGCCCGGTCTTTAGACCATGACTCGCCAACAGGGCCGCCAGGATCCGGCCGGTGGAGGTCTTGGCGTTGGTTCCCGAGATGTGGACGGTCGGGTAATTGAGCTCAGGATGATCCAACATGTCCATCAGGGCTTCCATGCGCTCCAGGCCCGGGGTAATTCCAAACCCGCGCTTGTTCAGCACGAAGCGAGCTTGTTTAAAGGTCAACTTCAACCCTGGATCCTTCAAGGCTGCTCACCGCCGGATACCGGCAAGGAGTCAAGAACCTCAAGTTGTGCTTGCAACTTGACCGCCTTCGACCCTTCCTCGTCCAGCCTCCGCCGCTGCTCCGCCACGACGTCTTCGGGGGCCTTGGCGAGAAAGCCCTGGTTGCCGAGGCGGGCGTCGATGGCCGCGATGTCCTTGGCCGTCCTGTCGAGTTCCTTCTCCAGGCGCGTGCGTTCGGCGGCCAGGTCGATGACCCCGGCGAGCGGCAGCGCAACGGTGGATTCGCCGAGCACGATCTGGGCAGCACCTTCGGGCACGGTGTCGACGAAGTTCA
>JAHWKV010000293.1 GCA_019347725.1 Actinomycetota bacterium | reverse complement strand
GCTGAACGTGGATCTCTGGCAGAGCCTGATTGGAGAAGTTCGCGAATTGAAATCCAGGAACACAGAGCTCGACTGGCGATACGTGCCGGGTCACTCGGGTGTCGAGGGAAACGAGCGCGCCGATGCCATCGCTGTAGCGTTTTCTCGTGGTGAAATCCCGGCGCTTTATGAGGGAGATCTGGAGGGTTACGCCCATGATCTGCTCGGCCATGGTCGTCCACTTGCCCGGCTCCTGTGCGTAGCGTGCGCTCATCGCTTGCAGGAAGACCCGCCACTCCTCAGGGTCGTCATCGGAAGGCTCCGGCACGGCGCCGGCCTTTTCGAACTCCACGCCGTTGTGCACCATCAACGTGGCGTCACCGCCGTCGTCGAGGATCATGTTGGGGCCGCTTTCACCCGGCCAGGTCAACGCCTGCTCGGTGCACCACCAGTACTCTTCCATGGTCTCGCCCTTCCAGGCGAAGACCGGAACGCCCTGAGGGTCGTCTGGGCTTCCGGTAGGACCTACCGCTGCGGCAGCCGCTGCGTGATCTTGTGTGGAGAAAATGTTGCATGACGCCCAGCGAACCTGAGCGCCCAGGGCCACCAGAGTTTCGATGAGCACGGCGGTCTGCACGGTCATGTGCAGGGATCCGGTGATGCGGGCTCCCGCGAGGGGCTGGCGGGACGTGTATTCGTCTCTCACCGCCATCAAGCCGGGCATCTCGTGTTCAGCTAGCTTGATCTCCTTGCGACCGAAGCCGCTGAGCGATGGGTCGGCTACCTTGAAGTTAGGTAAGTCGTTCAACGAAAACTACCTCCTGTGGTCCACTGCGTTTCTCCTACCATACCCGCGAGCCATACCCGCGAGGACTTCCAGCCTGTCGGCGGGCATGGTTAGCCTTTTCGATCATGTCAGCTGTAGCCGACCTGTTGTTTCCCGATTCCTGTGCCGGATGCGGGCGTCTGGTGCGCGGCGGTCTGTGCGACAGATGCTACCGGTCGCTACCCAGGCTGGGGATGGACGTATGCGCAAGATGCGGACGTCCCAGTGAATACGGTGTGTTCCGCTGCCCGGATTGCTACGGTCGGGCGGTGGGCTTTGACTGCGCTCGCCAGGCCGTGCGTTACTCGTCCACGGTACGAACCCTCATTCACCGCTTCAAGTACCTGGGCAGCAGGTCGTCGACGGTTGCACTGGCGCAGCTGGTGGCGCAGCTGGTGCCGGACGTAAGGACCACATCGGACGTGGTGACATGGGTGGCGCCGGGATCGGATCGCATACGCCGCTCGGGCCTGGATCACGGTCGGAGACTGGCAACACTGGCCGCCACCGAGACCAACCTGCCCGTCGCACCGCTGTTGCGGCGGGTGCGGCGAACCGTGCCCCAGATGAAGTTGCCTCCGGACGAGCGTCGCAAGGCGCTGCGCGGGGCGTTCGAGGCTGAGGCGTGTAGGGGCTTGGACGTGGTGGTAGTGGACGACGTGTTTACTACCGGATCGACCGCCAGTGAGGCGAGTCGGGCGCTAAAGGCCGCCGGAGCCGGATCGGTGACCGTGCTGTGCGCAGCCCGATCCTATGCTGATTAGCCGTCCGCCCGGCCCCGCGGGGCTCCGGTGTCCTATAATTGGTAAGGCTCTGCTGCCTGGGTCTGTGGTTGCGGAGCTTCGAATAGAGGCTCCCAGTCCAAGCTAGTCGCAGGCGAAAGGATCCACATAAGGTAACCATTGGTTGCTGAGCATGGTGCGGTTTAGAGGTTAGTCCTGCCTCGGCGCCGGGAAGCTCCCGGTAGCCGGGAGAAGGTGCGAAGCACGGGTGCGAAGACTCCATTTCGTCAGGGTTGGGGCGGCAAGCCCCAAGCCGGATGAGTCGCCGTGCGAGGCCTCAGCAGGCGGATGTGGGGTCAAAGACCAGGTCAGCCGGGTGGTAGAGCCTATCCCCGCCAGCAATTACACTCTCGCGGAATGCATCGGAACTTACGGTAGTGGAGGCCCGCTCTATGGAAATCAAGGTGCACGGCAAACACAACCCGGTCCCGGACTCTTTGGAGCGCTACGCTGTCGACAAGTTTTCTCGGCTGACCAAGTATCTGTCCACGATCGACATTATCGACGTCGAGATCTACGAAGAGGGTAAGCACAAGGACGGCGACCATGTGGTGGAGGTTCTGGTTTCCACGCCCGGTCCGCTGTTTCGCACGACGATTCGCCGCTCCGATCACAAGGAGTGTATCGACCTTGCCCTTGACCGGCTTACCCGCCAGCTCACCGACTACAAGGACAAGCATTCGGGTAAGCCCCACCACCCGGAGCAGGCCAAGGCAGCCAAGATGGCGCTTGCCCAGGAAGCCGTGATGGGAGCCGACACCGATGAGACGGAGCCGTCGGACTGATTGGAGGAAACTTTGCGACCGCTTAACAGGTCCGGCCGCGGGGTGATAATGGGTCTATGAAAGTTCTAGACAAGGTTCTGCGGGCCGGCGAAGGCCGCAAATTCAAAAAGGTTGGCGAGACGGCCGCTCTGGTCAACGATTGGGAGCCTGAGATTCAGGCTCTGTCCGACGCTGAACTGCAGGCTAAAACTCCCGAATTTCGCGCCCGGCACGAGGAGGGTGAGTCTCTGGACGACCTTCTTCCGGAGGCCTTTGCCGTGGTGAGGGAGGC
>JAHWKV010000292.1 GCA_019347725.1 Actinomycetota bacterium | reverse complement strand
CCACCGCACCCGGACCGGCCGACCGAAACACGGCGCGTCGTGGAGGACCTGGACCCGGCGGCCGTGGCCGACCGCGACCACGCCGCAATCCGGGCAGCCGGTCAGGTCGGTATCGGTTTCGACATCGAGGCGCACGGTGCCGTCGTCGAGGTTGGCCACCTCGAGCAGGTGCATGCCGTCGACACCGAACAGTTCATCAGCCCGCGAACACCACCGAGGGGACGGCGATGGCTCGCAGGCGCACGTAGAGTGAGCCAACGTCAGGGTCTTTCGTTCAGCAGCTTGGTCGCCGTTGATCGTGAAGGCTCTGACGCCTTCTCATCTCCCTGACACGCCGCCCGTCGTGAACACCTCAACCACGCTCAACTGGGAAGGGCCGTCAACACTCCGGCGGGGCGGTTCATGTCAGCAACCCAGGGCCCTTCGGGCCCTCCGTGGGTGGAGGAAGATTCGGTGCGGGTCTGATGTCCGTTTGGCGTCTTGGCATCGGGCGCTGGGCGGAGTAGTGAGAATCGGCCGTGTGTGCTGCGGTCAGACGCCGAATCGACTGTAGTGCCGGTGTGCCTGGATATCAGCCGTCGGGTAGATACCAGTAGAAGAACTTGCTAGTGCTTGACTGGCCGTCCGCGATGGCCATGAGGTGCTTGGTGACAACGGAAGGGTCACGCGCGTCTCGCGTGTAAGCGAGTCCCTCTGCGTGGCGGTTGCAGGTGATCCGACGTTTGGCAGGACTGGCGCCGGTCAAGATGGCGCCGAGCCCACTGCTTCCCAGCTTCCAACTGAGGATTTGGCACGGATGTCCGGCGGTGTTGGGGGCCAACAGGGAGACGTCGGCGCCGTTGCTGTCAGCGGCAGTGATCCTCAGCCCTTGGGCCTCTCGTAGCGTACCGACGTAGGTCACCGAGGGCCGATACGCGAGCGTCGAGTCCGGGGCGGCCCGGGGCGTCTCAGGGTCGCGGCCGGTGGACTCAGCCAAACTGCGGGCAAGCAGCTTGCCACGAGTCTTGCTGACCAGGTAAGCGGTCGGTCCATCGGCCTCAATGCTTGACACCACGAGCGACTCGACGTTGCAGGACTTGATCCCGCCGACCCCGACCCAGCTTTTCATGTCGTAAATCTTCCACGGAGTCCAGGTTGTGGAGGCAGGGTCAGCCAGGTTCGGCTCGGCCAGCTCGATGAGCCTGCGCGTGTTGCAGGTGATGTCTTCCCTACTGGAGTCCATCATCGGGTTATGTTTTGAATCACCTGTAGCGGCGATGACGAGATTCCCGGTTTTACTGTCGCTGCGCACAGGACCAACCGAAATGTCTTCCCAGTCATTATTCTGAGCGATGAACGGATTTAGCGCCCACGCCGGATTGCTCAAGGAGAAAGCCCGGGACTCGGTTACCGCATGGGTGACCGGATCAATCTGCAGCGCCCAGATGCGTGCCCGCTGGATCTGTTGGCACTCGGCGAGGAAAGACCCGCTCAAGCCCGAACAGGCCGAAACGGTATCCTCAGTTTGCCAACCATCTGAGTGCGTCCAATACCAGTTCGCATGCCTCGGTGAGGCGACCAAGCCCGACAACTCATACGCCTCAGCCACCGTCGCGACGTGAGCCGGTTGGGTTGGACTGCTGTAGGCGGCGAACGCCGCCCACGCCGTGACGGCTGCGAGCATGGCGCTGCGCATCATCCGCGTGCCGGAATGAGTGCAACTGAAAGAGACGAAAGGGGCATAGTTGCCATACCTCCTACAAGGCTCCGCAGAGCAAGCCGTCCCGCAACTCTGTATGTCTGCGCTCGACGAGCGGCCGGCGGTAGAGGCTCAAGGTCTGTTAATTTGACGGCCATCAGTGGGCCTCCGCTCAAGGCCCAAGAGCTTGAGGCTATCCCGGCCTCGGGGTGGCGCTGCCCGAGCATGTGAAGCGAGTCTGACTGCCTGACCAAGCGGCCGGTGACAGCATCTGTGAGTGTAACAAGGCGACCGGTCCGCGGCAGATGGGGGCGTTTACGCCTTGATCGATGCCAACGGTTCCGATCTACGACCGAGCCGCGCCGAGGTTGGCCTCCCAGCGATCCTGGTTAGTAACCAGGTACCGGCTTACCCACCGGGCGCGTGCTCGACCGGCCATGACCCCGCCTGCGTTGAACTCCCGGCCCACGGCCGGGTGCTCTTCGTCTGGGAGCCGAGGATTTCCCGTGAATTTCTTGGCTTCGCTTCGGCGCATCGGACGTCGGCTTCGGAACACCCCAGGTTGGGCATCGACCTCGTTCCACGTTCCATGAACAATCGCCTGTGTCAGCGGCTATCGGAAATCTCCCAGAGGCGGTCACCAGAAGCTGCCCGCTCGTGGCCATGAAAGCGGCCCTTCCCAGTTGAGCGTGGTTGAGGTGTTCACCACGGGCGGCGTGTCAGGGGGCTGAGAAGGCGTCAGGGCCTTCAGGATCGGCGGCGACCAAGCTGCTTCTCCTGAAAGACCCTGACGTTGGCTCACTCTACGTGCGCCTGCGCGCCATCGACGTCTGCTCGGTGGTGTCCGCGGGCTGATGAACTGTTCGGTGTCGAGGGGATGCACCTGCTCGAGGTGACCATCCTCGACGACGGCACCGTGCGCCTCGATGTCGAAACCGATACCGACCTGACCGGCTGCCCGGATTGCGGCGTGGT
>JAHWKV010000291.1 GCA_019347725.1 Actinomycetota bacterium | reverse complement strand
CTAGACCAACAACCTGACCGCCACCAACTACCGTAGCGTTGCCGTCGGTACAAGCTACAAGCGCTTCAGAGTGGACGAGGTCCGCTGCCAGCAGCGCATCGGTTCCGACGAGGTTGATAACGGAAGCCACCTCCGGTGTCAGCGCATCCCCGGCGGCCACCGCGAGACCTTCCGTGCGTGCATAGGACTGCGCGTTGTAGGTTGACGGCAGGCCCGGCCCGCCGCTAACCACGTTTAGGTACTGGTCGCCCAGCTCAGAATTGATAGTCGATTCCAAGGTGGTCTGGGCCTTTGCGCCTATTGTCCCCGAAAACGCTATTTCGCCGGCCGGAACCTGAACCAGGTCTTGGCTTCCTGTGCCCGGCCCAGGACCGGCGCTTTGCTCCGGTGTGGGAGCCAGGATTTCCTGGTCTGCTATGGACAGCGAGATTCCATACGCATAAGCGGTTGCGCTGGCCAGCGGGCTTGCCGAGGCCGCCCCCGGTCCCAAAAGGGAAAGCAATAGGACCAGTGGTACCACCACGGTACGCCTAAGAATTGTTCTCCGCACTCGTTCTCTCCTTTGTTAGGGACCTTCTTACATCACTACACGGGTGTTCCGGTCGAGGCTCCTCATTGATCTGACATAAACCCGCTCCGGTAAGGAGCCCGATTCAGGGCAGACCAAGTTCCTCAGAGAACCCCCCTCTGTCGGAGCGACTCTAGCCCATTTACGGTGATGGATGCCAGAGCTACCGGCAATCGTTTCCGATCCCTCCTCATAATTTCGGGTAAGTCAAGGGTCGTCCGGGCTTTTTACCAGTTTTAGGCGTGCTATGAGACGCTCACGGTCACTACCTTTGGGGTGACAGGTGGTCAAAGTGAGGCTGTCTTCCTCGGTCGGACCTACCACTTCTACGGCTTCGGGCGTAACGATCCATGGGTTGGCGTGACCGTCAAACGGCTCGACCGTCTCATAAACGTACGAACCGACCGGCGTATCGAGCATCACCCGATCACCAGGTCCCAGCAGATCCAGATCGTGAAACGGCTTGCCGTAGGTGGTCCGGTGCCCCGCTATCCCCACATTGCCAGGTTCCCCGGGCATTGAGGTGTGACTGTAGCGGGCCGCACCCGAGCGCAACGATTCATCCGTAGCTCCCTCCACCACAAGTGTGTCCAATCCCAGCTTCGAGATTCTGAGCCGGGTGACCGGCGACCCGTCGGGCACGTCTTTTTGAACATAGGCCTCTTTGGTGGAGTCGGTGGCAAACTCGGCGGCCAGAGCCTGCTGCGCCTGGTCGGCCTGAAGATCCGTGTAATAGGGATGCGCCAAAAGGCCCCCGCCCACCAGCAGAAGCGTCGCGGCGGCGACGGTCAGGATCCTCAGCACAGAGCGCATCTTCCAAGAGGGAGACTTTGGACGATCTTCTTCTGACATAACCCTTTCCCTATTTGCAGGTCGACCCTCAAGGACCTGCCACGTTTCGGATTCCGAAGACTCGCAAATCCTCAGTGGTAGTATCCCGAATGATGATGTGGATGCGACTATGAGGTTGAGGTTCCGGCGCACGCTCGCAGCCTGCGCCCTGTGTCTCGGGGCCGTGCCTGTGGCGGCACCCGCTCAAGCGGGTCCGTCGCAAGAGGACCGCTGGGCCCTACTTATCGGGATAGAACAGTACCAGGGCCGGACCCAAGACATCGTAGGTGGCGTGGGTGACGTCAGTCACATGAGCGAGCTTCTGACGCGTAACGGCTGGCGCGTCGAGCGTATCCGGACCCTGACCAACGAGCAGGCTACCGCATCGGCCATTCGCGGGGGCTTGGAGTGGATTGCGAGCAACTGCGGGTCGCCTTCGTCCCGGTGCGTGGTCCACTACACAGGCCACACCAAGCGGATCTCGACGGGCGAAGGTGGCGAAGGTTTGCACGAGTACCTGTGGCCCACCGATAACAAATTCATCTCCGACACGGAGTTTGCCGGTTACATGCGCCGGCTGAACGGTCACGCATGGATCAATGTATCCGCCTGCCATGCGGCCGGTTTTGATAACGGCATCTCGAGCCCCAAGCGCCTGTTCACCGGAGCTTCGGGCGAGCACGAGAAGGCCTACGAGCACCCGGGCTGGCGGACCTCCGTTTGGAACGGCCTGTTGGTGCGTGACGCGATTCTGGAAGGTAGGGGCGACGCCAACGGGGACGGCAACGTCAGCCTTGCCGAAGCCTTTTCCTACGGGGCCGCGCATGCTCCGAAGCTAACCGCCGGACAAGCGACCGGGCCACAACACCCGTACACGGCGGGCAGCAACCTGCACGACTGGTTCCCGACTCCGCAACCCGCCGGCGGATCCAACTGCCTGCTCGGCCTTATCTGTCTCTAGGTCGCATCTGCCTCTAGGCCGTTCCCGCGCCACTATTCTTTATCCAGGTCCCGGTGAATCACAGTTGAGGGAAAGCCCAATTCAGCCAGGTAGGCCGCTATCTCTGCACCGATAGCTACGGACCGGTGCTTGCCACCGGTGCAGCCGACGGCCGAGAGGGCGTAGCGCTTTCCCTCCCGCGCGTAGCCGTCGAAGACGAGGCGCAGGAGCCCCTCGTAGCGGTCGAGGAACTCCCCCGCGCCGTCCTGCGCGAGGACGTAGTCGCGCACGGACGCGTCCCGACCGGTGTGGGG
>JAHWKV010000290.1 GCA_019347725.1 Actinomycetota bacterium | reverse complement strand
GAACGTGCAGCGCCGCCAGCGGGTCCCCCGTCAGGTTCCAGGTGTAAGCAAACCACCCACCCAGGCCGGCAACCGGGCCGGCCGGTCCCAACCAACGCCTCGGCGACCCGCCCTGTCCGGCGACCATAAACGCCATCGGGATACAGATTAGCGCCCCGAAAGGCCTGCTTAGCGCCGCAGCGGCCCCGAAGACAAACGCTAGCTGCGGACGCTTTGAAGCGGTAGCAAGCAGAGCAGCGGAGCCGGCGAACAACAACATGGCTTCGCCGTAGGGGGCCACGAAGAAAAAGGCGGTCGGGAACAGGGCGAGTCCAACCACCGCCGCCTGTGCCGAATGCCGGTCCAGGACCCTGGCAACAAACGCGAACAGCATGACCAGGCCCAAAAGCGACGCCAGGTTGGTCACGAGCAGCGCCGCATACGCCTCGTTACCGACCAGCGGCTGCACGGCTGCGGTCGCCGCGGGAAGTGCCGGAAAGAAGGCCAAAGTTTCGTCGGCTGCGTAACCCTGCGTCGCCACCTTCAAGTACCACAACCCGTCCGCCCGCAACCACGGCTCCGCCACCGCGGCTAAGGGCCCCGACAGTTGCGGTGGCCAATAGCCCGGGACTTCCACTCCGTTGCCCGGCATAGAGGCGACCGAATAGGCCGCGGCAAGGGCGCTTATCAGCCGCAGCGCCACCCACGCACCCACTCCCCACTGCCATGCCTGACGGTTCACGGGCCGAAGCCTACTGCGTGCTTACGTCATCGGACGTGGAATACCACAGCGCTAAAGACAGTTGCGTCAGTAGTACGATCCGACAATAAGGAGATGCCGTGAACCAGGACGGAAAAGTTGAAATGCAGACGGCAGGGCAGAGCAGCGCCGACGCCGAGCACGTGCACGGTCCCGGTTGTGGACATAGCCATTTCGAGGATCCTTCACCCGACATGGCCCAGTTAGAAGCTAATCTAGTAGAGGTCGCCCATGCGCTGCAGGCTCAGTTCGGAGACCAAGGGCCTACGGCGGAGCAGGAAAAAGAGTTTATGAGGGAGTGGCTGATTGGCAAGGGCAGAACCCCCGAGGAAGCAGACGCAATCATCAATTCCCAATAAAACGCGTCCGGCGGCGGATCTGCATTCCGCCGGCCACCGGCTGAGCACAGTTGCGGCGGGGCCGGGAATGGACCTGCCGGCAGCAGAGCGGGCGGTTCAGGACCTACTGGAGGCGCTGGGCTTCGACACGTCCGATGAAGTCTTGAGCGCCACTCCCCTGCGGGTCGCCAAGGCCTATCGGGACATGCTGACCCCGGAGGGGTTCGAGATGACCACCTTCCCCAACGACCAGGGGTACGACGAGTTGATTGTTGCGGGGTCGATTCAATTCTATTCGCTGTGCGCTCACCACATGCTGCCATTCGTCGGAGTGGCCCACGTGGGCTATCTGCCCGGGGAGCGCATCGTAGGGCTGTCCAAGCTGGCTCGCGTGGTCGAATACTACTCACGCACCCTGCAGGTACAGGAGCACTTAACGGCCCAGATCGCTACATGCCTGCAGGAAAACCTTAGCCCCCGCGGGGTGGGGGTGGTAATAGAGGCCGAGCACATGTGCATGTCGCTGCGCGGGGTAAGCAAGCCGGGCACTCGTACTAAGACCTCGTCACTGCACGGGGTGATCCGAGACGACCCCCGCACCCGCCAAGAATTCCTGTCGCTGGTGAGCGACGGTAGATAGATGCCGGTACTGGTCACACGGTTGGAGCGGTTCAACGCAGGACACCGGCTGTTCCGTCCGGAGTTGTCGGACGAGCAGAACCTCCGCGTATTCGGAAAGTGCTCCAACCCCTCCGGGCACGGCCACAACTACGTTCTGGAGGTATCCGTCGAGGGTCACATCGACCCTGAAACCGGATACCTGTTCGACCTAAAGACTCTCTCCGGGTTGATCAACGAGCGGATTATCAACGACGTAGATCACGCCAACCTCAACGTAGACGTCGAGTGGATGAAAGGACTCAACCCCACCGCGGAGGTCATGGCGTCAACGTTCTGGGACCGGTTAGAACCCCACCTGCCTGAGGGAATGCTTTATCGGGTCAAGGTTCAAGAGACCGACAAAAATTGGGCCGAGCGGCTCCGCGAACTCAAGTAATGCAGGCCCCGGATTTCGAGTCTATTCATAAGATTCCGGCCGAGCACCGCTATTTCAACATCAGCACGAAGTGGATTGCGTACTACCCGTGGATGATACGGACCTTCTACCGGCTGGGCATCCGCCACGAGGTGGTCACCGGTCTGTCGATAGTTTCCGGCCTGACGGCAGCCGCCCTGATCGGTTCGCTACCGGGGTCGGGACTGTTTTTGGCGGCGGTATTGACCGTGCATCTAAAGGACGTCTTCGACGCAAGCGACGGAGCCCTGGCCAGAATCACCGGCACAGGGCACCGGCTGGGCCGCTTCGTGGACACCATCGGCGACGGGGTGGTCTTTACTTTGTGGATAGGGGCTTGCGCCCTGGTTATGGCTAAGGCGGGCGCGCCGGCGCCTATCGCCGCCGCCACGAGGTCGTACGGCGCCGCCACAACGGGCGTCCCCACGGGCAACCCCACAGACTCGGCTGCCTCGCTGGTCAGACGACCGCGCGGTGCGGAAACCACCTCAGCCAGCAGCGAC
>JAHWKV010000028.1 GCA_019347725.1 Actinomycetota bacterium | reverse complement strand
TTGCTGAATGATCGCCATATAAGTTCATACTCCGTGCGTAATTACACTAGAGTAATTTCTACACTGTTATTTACGGGCCGGTCAACCCCTTGAGATCAAACGATTGATTGTTATCTAAGTTTCCACGCCTAAAAAAGCCAGGACATGGAAAAGGCCCAGACCGAAAACGGCCTGGGCCTTTTAAAAGCTTCTAGGGGCGCTAGTGGAAGGAGTCTCCACACGCGCAGCTGCCCTGGGCTGTGGGATTGTTGATCGTGAACCCGGACTGGTCCAGCCCCTCAAGCCAATCAACAACTGCACCACGCAGGTACGGAGCCGACATACGATCCACTCGCACCTGAACCGAACCTTCGTTCAGAACGTGATCACCCTCCACGGGCTCATCGTCGAAGAACAGCTGGTAACGAAGACCCGAGCAACCTCCCGGCTGCACAGCTACGCGAAGGAAGAAATCCGGGTTTCCCTCACGCTCGAGAAGTTCAGCAATCTTGGTCACGGCAGATGCGCCGAGAACAATCGTGCTGGGCGTCTCTGTTGACTCGGTGGAGGATGCTTGTCCAAGGGTCGTGTCCAAATTGCCCTCCTTGATTTACTGGTGAATCCGGATTTACTGGTGGATCCGCCACTTACCTGCTCAATGCGCAACCCGGGCTTAGATCGCACCCAGTCGGCTGCGGCTCGCACTAACTACATGGTAACCGAAGCACAGATTCTACGGCTCCTCGTCGCCGGACCCATCGGCAGGATCCGGCGCAAACCAGGCTTCCAACTCCTCTGCCGACGGAGCCGCCGGCGCCGGCCGTCCCTTAGTTCCCCGCATGCGTTCGGGGTAGCCCACCACCGCAGCATCGTAATAAGGGATGCCCAGCTTCTTGCAAAAAGCGTCCGCCTGGCCCCGGTCCGCGATCGCGGCTCGAGCCCACTCACCACCACGAGCCACCATTAGCAACGACTGCGGTCTTATGGGGGTCTCGGGCTCGATGTAAGCCTCGACTCCCTCGTGGTTCTGAGCGAACTCCTGAAGAACCTTTAGATCCGCGCGCTTGAACTTGTCGAACAGAGCCACTGACGCTCCTGTACTTGACCTCTAGGACTTACATGATCTCAAACGCACCCGCCAATACAAGAGCAAAGATCGTGGGTGGTAAGAAATCCTCACCTTATTCCGGAGATTCCGGAGTTTTGCTCCAGGACTTGGGCCTTCGTAGCGGCCCTCTGGCGGCAGGCATGAGCTTCAAGGTCACCACCGACTGTTCCGGGACCTCGACGACCTCCCCGGACCGTCTCAGTACGTGGTACGTGGTCGGGTCGGAGTCGATTCGCTGCAACACCCCAACCGCTTCGCTGAAGGGATGCTCCGGATCGCCCTTTATGCGAAATAGGATCGACACCCTCTCCCCAAGGTTGGAGGCGCTCAGTCTTTTCGCCGTCAGTCGCGCTCCTCTGAAGGGGCAAAGTCGCTCTCGGACGCTCCGCCGGAGGCCCCCGGGTTCTGGACGAAGAAGTTGGCGTTCGTCTCTATGTACTCTTTCCACTCGGCGGGCACGTTGTCATCGGGGAAAATCGCGTCCACCGGACAGGCCGGCAGGCAAGCGTCACAGTCGACACACTCCTCGGGGTGAATGTACAGCTGATCGTCACCCTCGTAGATGCAGTCGACCGGGCACTCGTCAACGCAAGACCGGTCCTTCACTCCGATGCACGGTTCACAAATGATGTACGTCATCCACCTAACTCCTTAACGATAAATTCTGTAGCGAGAGGTTACACTCCCGCCTTAACTCATTCTATCCGCGACCCCGCCGGACTGCCTTCGTTTCCGTTCACCAAGTTTCGGTGCGCCGAGGGACCGAATATGCTCTCAATCCATGGTAGCTGAGCAGTATCGCCAACGCCCCAGGACCAGTCCACCACGCAGCCACCGGCTCACCTGGCCGCTGATGCTGCTCGCTTTCCTGACTGGTCTGGCCGACATAGTACTCGTAACGCAGGGGGCTGCGCCCGTTGAAGCCAATGTAACCGATGTGGATCACCGATTGATCTCAGTGGTGCAGCGCTCGGCGACGTCGGATTCACCACGTACGGCTTCGCTTCTGAGCAGCACCCTAACTATCACGGTCCCACGTCAGCCCAAGACGCGCCACATATCGATATCGCAGGTCGATTTCTTGACCGAGGACGGGAACCGGCTGGGATCAAGTAACCTTTCTAGGGTGATGGGCTCATGGCAATCTGTGCAGCTGCCGGGCCAAGACGTCGTGCAACGTGCAACCGGATCGGTACCGGACGCATCGTCAATACCGCTGTCGCCCTTCGGGCCGACGCGTATCACCGTGCGCGCCACCGCAGAGGAGGACTTGGGCCTGGAACCCGGTAGCAGCATCTATGCGCAGATCGAAGGCACCTCGGGATCCCAGCAGTTCAGCCTCCGCTCGAATCTCGGCCTGGCGACCGCCTCCGACCCATGATCCGCACCGCCACTGAAGCCGATCCGGGTACCGCGCACTGATGCTGGGCTGGGAGGTGATTCCCCGCATCGGATTCGGGGACTTCACGGTTTCGCCCCACGGCGTGGGGATTGCCATCGGCTACTTCATCGGCACTACGCTTCTGGTGCGGCGCGCCCGAGCTCGGGGGTTTGACGAGGACCATGCCTGGAACGCCGCCGCCCTGGCCGTCATCGGGGCGATCATCGGCGCTCGTTTTGCCTATGTAGTCGGACACACCGATCGATTCCAAAGCCCCATCGAGTGGCTCCAGGTGTACCGCGGGGGCATCTCGTTGGTCGGCGGCCTTTTAGGGGGATTCGGCGCCGGATATATCTACTGCCGGATCAAGGGCCTGGATTTCCTGAAGCTGGCCGACCTCGGGGCCCCCGGCATTGCCCTGGGCACCGCCGTGGGCCGGATCGGCGACCTGGTGATCGGGGACCACCTGGGCAAGCCTACCGACGGCTGGTGGGGATGGCAGTACCAGGGCGGTGAGCTCATCTCGTCGCCGCCGTGCGATCCGCAGGTGTATCCAACGGCAAACGGGTGCATCGAACCGGGCATGGTGGTGCATCAAACCGCCCTGTACGACTCCTTGTGGAGCTTGGTCATCTTGGCGATCCTGCTAAAAATAGATGCCAAGCCCAGGGCTAAGGGCGTGCTGGTTACGGTATGGGCGGCTCTGTACTCATCGGGTCGGATAGTTACCGACTTTCTGCGGATAGACAAGACCTGGTTCGGCACGGGTCTAACCGGAAGCCAGTTGACGGCTATCGCCGTGCTGCTGATTTGCGTAATCGCATTGTTGAGACTCCGCACAAAGTCCCCGGCTGAGCCCGGTGAGACTACTGCGCCGGTCGATGACTAGGCTTTAGCCGTACAGCTCGGCCAGCCTGGACGAGGCGGCCTCGTACTGCTTGCCGGCATGGTAGGAAGACCGCACCAGCGGACCCGACTCTACCCACGCAAACCCAAGCTGTTCCCCGGCAACTCGATACGCATCAAACTGCTCGGGCGTCACCCAACGCTGTACTCCCAGATGGTCGTCCGTCGACGGAGACAGGTACTGCCCTATGGTAACCAGGTCCACACCTGCGTCTCGCAAATCTGCCAGGCACTCGATGACCTCCTCGTCCGTCTCACCCATGC
The DNA here is from genome assembly GCA_019347725.1 of Actinomycetota bacterium. Classification (GTDB taxonomy): domain Bacteria; phylum Actinomycetota; class CADDZG01; order JAHWKV01; family JAHWKV01; genus JAHWKV01. Next base: position 4,526 of record JAHWKV010000028.1, on the reverse strand, counting down.
CGGCAATGATGTTGGACTTGGTGGGCAGACGCGGGTTGATCTGCTTGGCTCGGGCCAGCACTTCGAGCGATCGCTCATAACGAAATCCGGGACGGATGCTGCGGTGGAGCCGTTCCGGAGTTTCCACGTTATGGGCAAACACGTCGGGACCGGCGTCGATCACGGTCCGCACCGCCTCCGGCTTGCCCTTGAGGTCCCCGGTCAGCACCTCGACCTTACAGTCCGGGATGCGGCGGCGGATCGCTCGTATGGTCTCGGCCCAAATCTCCGCCACAGCCTCCGGCGGGGAATCGTCCCTCTCCACCCCGGTGATGACGGCAAACTTCAAACCCAGGTGCTGGACAGCCTCGGAAACTCGCTCGGGCTCCTTTTCGTCCAAAGGCCCTGGCTTGCCGGTGGCTATGTCGCAGAAGCCGCACCGGCGCGTGCACTGGCTTCCGAGAATCAAAAAGGTTGCCTCCTTCGCCTCCCAGCACTCGTAGATGTTGGGACAGGAGGCCTGTTCGCAAACGGTGTGCAGGTCCAAGTCTTTGACCAGGCGTTTGAGCTGCCCGTAGTTGGGCCCCGTACGCAGTTTGGTCTTCAACCACTCGGGCTTGCGGGTGCGCCCGGAAGGCGCGGTTGGAATCGTGTCTCCCAGGAAGACTTTGCTCATGTCAGGGGCTTCAGGTCGTCCGGCCTGCGCTCGGCCACGAGCTCGTAGCAGGTCAATATCACGTCGTCGGCGGTCGGCTTGGTGAAATAGCCTCCATCGACGCCGAAGGCGCTGCGATTCTCCCGTCCACAAAGAGTCCTGGGCTCGGCGTCTAGCAGACCCCAGCCCTGTTGGACCTCCAGCACCTGCTGCATCATGTAGGCGGACGCACCTCCGGGAACATCCTCATCAAAAAAAACCACCGCGTTGGTCTTTGCCAGCGAGTCGACGATCGTGTGCTGCAGATCGAAGGGGTTCAAGCACTGGACGTCAATCACCTCTACGTCTACGCTGAGCTCGGCCAGAGTCAACGCGGCCTCCATCGCTACGTTACAGCACTCGCCGTAGGTGACCAACGTGAGATCGCGGCCCGGCCGGATAATCTCCGGCATACCCAGCGGCACAGTGAAGGTTCCCACGTTATCGGGCACACGTTCTTTGTCGCGGTAACGGCACAGCACCTCGACCACGATCCCCGGGTTGTCGGAACGCAAAAACGTGTTGTAGAAGCCGGCCGCCCTGGTCATATCACGGGGCACCGCCAGATATATCCCGCGACAGGAGCTTAGAATCATCGACATAGGTGAGCCGGTGTGCCAGATGCCCTCCAGGCGGTGGCCCTTGGTGCGGATGACCACCGGCGCCTTCTGGCCGCCCGCGGTGCGGTAGCGCAGCGTGGCCAGGTCGTCGGAGGCCAGCTCGAGCGCGTAGAGCAGGTAGTCGAGGTACTGGATGTCCACTACGGGACGCAGACCCCGCAGCGCCGCCCCGATTCCCTGTCCGAGGATCGTTGCATCACGCACTCCTGTATCTGTAACTCGCAGCTCACCGTACTTATCGTTGAGACCCTGGAACACCAGGTTGACGTCGCCCAGCTTTCCCCACGTCCTCGCCGACTATGAAGATGCGAGCATCTTTCTTCAGGTTGTGGTCGAAGCAGCGCTGCAGCACCTCACGGGCATCCACGAGCTCGGATGTCTTGGAGTAGCTTGGTGGCCGGTGCCCCACCCGCAACGGCGACTGGGGCGATTCGCTGTAAAGGTGCGAGTTGAATCGCCGGTCGTTCTCGCGCTCATACGAATCTTTGAAGGCAAGCAGCGCCTCCCTGGCGTCCGACCTGTCACCGCGGGAGGCGATGAGGGCCTGGACAACCGCGGAATGGACCAGCTTGCGGTTCACCTGCTCCGGGTTGGCAAGGGATCGCAGTTGAGCCTGGAGCTTTGGAGGCCCACCCATCCGGACGGCCAGATCCCCTATAAGGGCGCGCGCCTTGTTCAGGTCCCTGTGGATCGGCTGCACCAAATCCTCAAACGCCTCCCGCCGGCACGCTCTAACCAGCCTCTCGTCCTCGGCTTCCAGCTCATCGAGACCCTCTGGGGACAGCAGCGACAAGCTCTCGATCCACTGCCGCATCCGGTCGATGGGATCGAAGTCGTGCTCGAACTGAAGACGCGACCTGGACTTGTAGCGTTCATGGCTGCCGCTGGTCGAATGTCCCTGAGGCTGGGTCATGTCGACCACGTGGAAGACCGCCGGAATGTGAGTTCTTCGGACCTTCGAGATGCCCTCGTGGTAAGCAATCCGGCAAGACCGGTAGTCCCAACCTTTGACCACGTAGATGTCGATGCCGCTACCCGTGTGCTCATCCCACTCAAAGCCACGCAGCGCTTCGGAGATCGAAGACTTGGTGGTCTGGTACCGATTAGGCACCGAGATACCGTACTCGTCGTCCCACACCGACAATGCCATCGGCACCTGCAGCACGCCTGCGGCGTTGATGGTTTCAAAAAACAGGCCCTGAGAGGTGCCGGCATTGCCTATGGTCCCAAAGGCGACCTCGTTGCCGTGAACCGAGAAACGCTCAGCGGCGTCGGCCAGTGCCGGCTCGTGCCGGTACAGCTTGGACGCATAGGCAAGGCCCAGCAGACGGGCCATCTGGCCTCCGGTCGGCGACACGTCGGAACTGGAATTGCGCAGCTTGACCAACTGCCTGAATTCGCCGTCTTCATCCAGCAGGCGGGTGGCGAAGTGGCTGGTCATCTGCCGCCCACCGGACGCGGGCTCATGAGCGGGGTCCGGATCGGCGTAAAGCTGAGCGAAAAGCTTGGTCAGGTCCGACATGCCCGTCGCCAGCATCAGGGTCTGATCCCGGTAGTAGCCGGCCCGAAAATCTCCGGGATTGAACTCACGGGCCATGGCGACCTCGGCGACCTCTTTGCCGTCTCCGAATATAACGAACGTGGCCCGTGCCGTTCGCACTTCCCGGGTACCGGTCAAGCTCATCAAACGGCTTCGATACGCAGTGCGGTAGTCCTCGATGATTTGGGAGGAAGAGATGGAAAGCCCTCCGGGCTCAAGCTCGACCTGGCGTACGGGGATCACCGGCAGCCTAGGCATCAATCAACTGCCCTTCCCGGTCCGGCGGTCCATAATTCCCCAGTGCGGCGGCGAGATCGCTCGAGCGGCCCACAACCAGTCTCCTGCCGAGATGGTCGGCCACGCTACTGCCCATCACCCGTACCACCCGGCGCATCGATACGGAAGTGCCCAGCAGCGCCTCCAGCGAGGTGACTGCAGCATCCTCGATGCCGCAGGGCACCATGGAGGAGAAAAAGTTAAGGTCCGTAGCAACGTTGAGCGCAAACCCGTGCTTGGCCACTCCCCGGCTGACATTTACGCCGATGGCTGCGAGCTTGTCACGGCCCACCCATACACCGGTGAGCCCCTCACGGGTGCTTGCGGTCACGCCCAGCTGCGCGCACCCGTGGATGATGGCTGTCTCGAGCCGGCGCAGGTAGGCGATGGGATCCGGAGTTATTTCTCGACTGGCCCTAAGGTCCAAAATGGGGTATGCCACCAGCTGGCCGGGGCCGTGATACGTGATGCTGCCGCCGCGGTCGGCTTCGTGCATCTCGATACCCCGAGCGGTGAGCTCGGCTTTGTCGACCAACAGATGAGACGGGCGAAATCCTCGGCCGAGGCTAAAAACGTGCGGATGCTCCAGCATCAACAGCAGGTCGGGTATCTCGCCGGCCACTCGGCGGGCGTGGAGCGTCCGCTGCCAACCGTACGCTCGGGCGTACGGTACGACCCCCGCGTCGAGCTGTCGCAGCACGCTCAGGACTAAGTCAACCCCCCCAGGTCGGCCGAGAAGTCCTCCTGCTCGATGAGGTCCTTGAGATACGAGAGGAACTTTGCCGCCTCAGCCCCGTCGATAATCCGGTGGTCCCAGGAAATCGATATATAGGCCATGCTTCGCACCGCCACGGCATCTCGACCTACATCATCGGTCACCACCACCGGACGTTTCACGACCGCATCGAAAGCCAGGATGGCTGCCTGACCTCGATTGATGATCGGCACCGACATGATGGATCCGAACCCTCCGGGGTTGGTAAGAGTGAAGGTGCCCCCCTGGACTTCGTCGGGAGACAGCTTGCTGCTGCGGGCTCTTACGGCCAGATCCCGGATAGCCCGGGCTAGTCCAACCAGATTCATGGAGTCGGCGCCTTTGATGACCGGAACTATCAGCCCCTTTTCCAGCGCCACGGCCATCCCCAAGTTGACGTAGTGCTTAATCGTGACGGTGCCGTCGTCGTTCCAGGTCGAGTTGAGCTGAGGAAATTTCAACAACGCCTTGGTCAATGCCTCGGAAACGAACGGTGTCCAGGTCAACGAAAAGCCCTCACGCTGACGGAACTCCTCCCCCACCTCGCTGCGGAGCACGGCTATCTTGGTGAGGTCCACCTCGATGGTGTTCCAGGCGCGGGCGGTCTGCTGGGTCGAGGTGACCATGTGCTCGGCGATAGAGCGTCGCATCGGGGAAACCTGA
>JAHWKV010000289.1 GCA_019347725.1 Actinomycetota bacterium | reverse complement strand
TGACCGATGCGTGCCCGAGTCGGACTCACCGCCCACCGGGCCCCGATAGGCAAGGCGCCGGGGGACGACTGGGCTGACCCGCCCATTTCTACGTCCCGGGCGCAGCGCGTCGGCAAGCTGAGGAGCAGCTCCTCGATTTAGGGGTTCGGGCGCTAGATCACTTGTGTACGGATGACCCCACGATGGACCTTGCTACTGCCAGACGGACCAGCCGGCGTCCCTGCTTATGCTTCAGTTGGACTGGTCTGGGTAACGAGCGCCGCTCCGATAGTGAAGATCCCAATAATCACTACCACCAGAGACATGGATCTCCCCCAGTTTGCCGCCCCGCCCGCGATCAGGACGACGCCGGCTACGCCATCCATGAGCAAGTGGACAGGCATTGGAACCACCCTGATCACGCCTAGTTCATACCGGGTAAAGACGCTCAGGCCCAGGATGGCGATGCCGACGACAAGGCAGGTGACCCTAAGAGAACCAGCCGTTAGTGCAGCCAGTACAAGAAGCAGTAGCCCTTCGAGGTAGTCGAGGATTCCATGAATACGCGTGGGTAGAAACTTCATCGGTGCTCTCCTTTGGTCTACCAACTCCCGTCAGATAGAGGAGTACCCCATCGCCTCTAGACAAAACTGACCGACCAGACGAGCGATACGAGGAATGCCACCGTGGATCCTCTTGAAAGTTCGCTGTTGTACGTCGTCCTAAGTTTCGAGGGACGACGAACGTGAGTGTAGAGAGCAGCTTCCCGTCGGGGTGAAGCCGGGCATACTCGTCGAGCGATTCGTAGAGCTGGGGCTGGCCCGGGGCCTCGGCCTCGCTGCGGGGCTCAGGAAGCTCCTTTACCAGGGCCTCGAGGAAGCGGTCGGTCTGAGTCCGGTGAAGCATCGACCCCTCGACGGGCAGTAGGTCGAAGTCGTCGGTGGCAATCTCCTTCACGATGGCGGGGTCCTTGCAGATGAGGTAGCGAAACTTAAGGGAGGGGCTCCAGGAGCGGAGGTCCCATTCCAGCTTCCTCTTATTGAAACGGATCTTGCGTATAACCAGTACCGTGTAGACGCTCCGAGCAGGGCGACAGGAACCGCCGGGATTGCGGCGGCGGTCTCCCACCAAGGAGCAGCGGCCCCTTGAGCCACCGCCACCAGCATCTGCCAGCTGCCGCCGGATGGTGCCATCACCTGGACACTAGGACCCCGATCGGTACGTTCGGGACGTCCGGCTCGCTAGGAACCGAGCTCACCGATTCTTGATTCCGACGCGCCGGAAGGTTGCGCGCCAACTGAGGGGCCGCACGGCTGCAGCTGTTCCGAAGGCCAAAGACGGATAGCTGAAGATGATGCGCACACTGCGGATGGCCCGCACCGGCGCCCTGCCGTCAGACAGCGTCGACATTTGAGTTGTGTCTGCGCTGGCGGACGTTGACATCGCCGTTTGACCCGCGTTGGGTTGGACAGTTGACGGACGCGTGGGGCGGATGTAGACCGCGGGAAGCGTAGATCGGATGCTCGACGGCGGCGCCAAGCGCCGAGGTGGTGCGAAGAATTGAACATTTGCTCGTGCGGGAGTAACACCTTCCTCGAAATCGGTCGAACTTGCGTCGTTAGTCACAATCGGTCACTCTATGTCCGGCGATCTCAGCCACTTATCCTACCGAGTAGTCCCGCGCCCAGTCGGGTAGGCGGAGGTTGCGCCGCCTCCGATGAAGCCAGACCGGTCGCCATCATCAGGCCGGGAACGCATCCCATATTTAGGCCGGTTCTCCATCTTGTAGCTCGTCGTCCTCCGCTCCCCCATCGAACGGCCCGTGCGGTTCTCCCGCAAGCCGCTCACCGACATCGTTCACCGCATCGCATGCGCCGACCCATATCGGACGTTTCCGCTCAGGCGGTAGACACCGAGGGCACTAAACCAGTCCGTGTTGTAACGAGTGACCCAGTTTCGGCCCTGGCGCCCGTGCTTGCGGCTCATCAAGATCGCCAGTCGCTCGTGGACGTAACGGTCGATCACGGCCAGCTTGGCCGCAGAGTTTCCCCAGCGGTAGTAACCCCAGCCCCGAAGAATAGGGTTGAGGTCGGCTATTACCACGTCGAGCGCTCTGCCCACTTGCTTTCGATTGGTCAGCTCCCGGATTCTGCCTCTGATGCTGACCATCGCCTGGGGCGAGGGCCAGCGCTGCAGGTAGTAGCGGCCGGGGTGCTTCCAGCTCTCCACCTTGTGCAGGTGAAAGCCGAGGAAGTCCAGGCCCTGTCTACCCTTGGTGAGGCAGACCACCTTGGTCTTGTCTGGGTTCAGCTGAAGCCCCAGGGTCCCAAGGATTGCCGTGGCCCACCGGCGGGCCTCTTCGGCTCCGCGGGGTCCGACAAAGGATCAGCCAGTCATCGGCGAACCTGATAAGCGTTCCGAGGTTGCGGCTGCTTAGCTGCCACTGCTGGTCTAAGCGGTGCAGGGCAACGTTGAACAACAGCGGGGAAATGGGCGAACCCTGCGGGGTTCCCGACGGCAAGTCGGTTACTCCTTGATCCTGCAGCACCCCGGCTCGTAGCCACGCTCGGATCAGCTTTAGCATCTGGCGGTCACACACCCGTTTGGAGCCCTCCTCCATCAAGGCGGCGTGATCCAGATTGCCAAAGGCATCTTGAACGTCGGCGGTGAGCACCCAGTCGGCTCCCCGGTTGG
>JAHWKV010000288.1 GCA_019347725.1 Actinomycetota bacterium | reverse complement strand
TCGATGATGGTGACGAGTGTCACGGCATGAGTGACGGCTCAGCGTCAGCGAATCCCGATGATCCGGTGCTCGCGAATCGACATCACCAACGCGATGATCCAGCCGATGATCGTCCAGCCGAGCAGCAGGTTGACCCAGCGCAGTGAGCGCGTTGCCTGCGCCATGGCCACGGCTGCGGCCGCAGCCGCCGTGGGACCGACTATTCGGTGAAAGTCGGCAGCCGGCGGCCCGTAGGAAAGCACCGCCGGAGCCGCCATGAGCCACAGCCCGATTGAAAGGTTGACCAGCCTGATCCACATTTAAGATTCCGACCCCTCGCCTAGCGGTTGCGCCGGTACGGGGGAGCCTTTCAGTCCCCAAAAAGCTCTCCATACGGAGCTGCCCTGTTCCCTCGCACTCTTTAGATACTGAAGGCTGGCCAGCACTTCATCCATGGCGGGGCCGATCATCGCTACCGAAACCACCGCTGAGGCCAGGCACAAGGTACAAAATGCATTGAAGAGGACCGGTTGAAGGATTACCAGGATGACGCTGATGACGCCCAGCGGGCCCACCGCGACACCGAAGACGATCACCAGCCACGGTCGGGTCCACCATCTTTGTCTCGAGCCCGCCACTCCGGTCACCGCGTCCAACAGGTAACTGAGCGCGCCCAATACTGCATCGGGGACGGGCAAGATGTACGACACCTTGGACTCGAGGATTGTGCGACTACCGCCGCCGAAGAAAGGCTCCCACACCGTGCTTACTATTCCTAGCTGAAAAAGCGAGAGATAGGTGGCTATGGCGGTGCCCACCAGTGCCAGTGCAACAATGGGCAGTCGCTGGCTCCAGGCCGCGGGGTTGTAGCTCCAGCCCGGCGGTGCATCTTTCCACTTGCTCACCTTGCGTGGTTACCCCGGTGGGCGCGCGGGTAAGCCCAGAGTGTGGCCGAGAATTCTCCGTCAACTCCCATAGAGGACTACGGACTAATAGCCGACACCCATTCTGGAGGACTTGTTTCTACGAGCGGGTCCATAGATTGGCTGTGCTTACCGCGGTTTGACTCCAGAGCCTGCTTCGCCGCCCTGCTGGATCCGGTCAACGGTGGTCACTGGAGGATTGCACCAAAAGTCGACGTCTACAAAACTAAAGCGGCTTACGCGGGCGATACGATGGTGCTGGAGACCAAGTTCGTCACCGATACGGGTGCGGTTAAGGTGACCGATTGCCTGGCTTTGGAGCATGCGACAGAGCCCATCGAGCCGAATCTCATTCAACCTACCGAAGCCGTCGTTCGAGTCGTTGAGGGCCTGGAGGGCTCGGTTGTTATGCGGATGGAGTTCTCGCCCCGCTTCGACTACGGGTACGTTCGGCCTTGGATAAGACGCAAGGATAGCGGCTTCGAAGCCATCGGGGGCCCGGATGCACTGGACTTGGTAGCAGACGTCGAGCTGCACCTCTCGAACGGACAGGTCGGCGCTGAGTTTGAGGTGGGCGCCGGTGAGCGGTTGCGCTTCATAGCCACATACCACCCGTCGCAGATCCGCGTGACGCCGCATCATCCGGACGAAGCCTCCCAGTTGATCGACCAGACCCGACGCTTTTGGCAGTCGTGGGCCGATCGGTGCAACTACAGGGGCCGGTACAGGCAGGAAGTTCTCCGTAGCTTGCTTGTCCTCAAGTCGCTCATCTACTCGCCCAGCGGTGGGGTGGTGGCGGCACCTACGACCTCATTGCCGGAGGAGATCGGAGGGGTACGCAACTGGGACTACCGATATTGTTGGTTGCGTGACGCCACCTTCACCTTGGATGCGCTCCTGCAGCACGAATACCTAACCGAAGCGAAGGGTTGGGCCGGGTGGCTTTTGATCGCGGTGGCCGGAGACCCAAAAGACTTTCAGATCATGTACGGGGTCAACGGTGAACGCCGCTTGTTGGAGCAAGAGCTTGGCTGGTTGAGCGGGTATGAGCAGTCCCGGCCGGTTCGCACCGGCAATGCCGCTGTCGACCAGTTTCAACTCGACGTTTACGGCGAAGTGATGGACATGTTCCACGCCGCTCGTCAGACGGGGGTTGAGTTACCCGCCGAGGCGTGGGAACTGCAGATCCAAGTTGCCGATTTCGTCTGTCGCAATTGGACCAAACCCGACGAAGGCATCTGGGAAGTACGCTCCGGGACCGAGCATTTCGTGCATTCAAAAGTCATGGCCTGGGTCGCCCTCGACCGGGCCGTCAGGGCCGTGGAGGAGGAGGGCCGTTTCGGACCGGTCGACCGCTGGAAGCAGGTGCGTGGCGAAATTCGCAGCGAGGTGTTGAGCAGAGGCTACAACTCGAAGGTGGGGCACTTCGTCCGCGCGTATGGCGATACTGCCTTGGACGCCAATCTGCTAATGCTCCCGCTGGTCGGGTTCATTGAGGCGGATGATCCTCGTATGGTTAGAACGATCGAGGCGATCCAGCGCGAGCTCGGCGAAGGCGAAGAGGGCGGCGACGAGCTCCAGGAGCTTGCCGCCAAGATCCGCAAGACCAAGCTGTCCAAGGAGGCTCGGACCCGCGCCAATGCCGAGCTCAAGAAGCTCAAGGCGATGGCGCCGATGTCGGCGGAAGCAACCGTCGCGCGCAACTATCTCGACGTCCTGCTGGGCCTGCCCTGGGGCAAGAAGTCCAAGGTGAAGAAGGACATCGCCGAGGCGCAGCGAA
>JAHWKV010000287.1 GCA_019347725.1 Actinomycetota bacterium | reverse complement strand
AGACTGAGCTACCGCCCCTCGATCGAGCCATTATGCCGGGCGGCGACGGCTCCGGGCCTCGCCTCCACGGGAATATAGGGTGAGACCGAACGTTTCTTCCCCTTGAGAACAAGCCGAGCAGCAACACCTAAGCAGGAGGCGGTAAGTGGCCAATATGCAAGAAGTGAACGAGCAAGACTTCAACGAGGTCGTGCTCGGCTCCGACACTCCGGTGATCGTGGACTTCTGGGCCGAGTGGTGCGGACCTTGCCGTGTGGTAGCCAGTGAGGTCGAGAAGCTCGCCACGGAGCTCGAGGGCCGTATGAAGGTTGCCAAGCTGAACATCGACCACAACCCCCAGGTCACCGGCACCTATGGGATCATGTCTATTCCGTCGCTGGTTCTGTTCGGGGACGGCGGCGAGAAGACCCGGGTGGTCGGCGCGCGGCCGGCAAGCGCGATCCGCAAGGAGATCGAGGGATTCCTGCCGGAAGCCGCTTCCAAGTAGCGCAGCCCCCTCGACCCCCACGAGCGCTCACTAGGCCGGCCTTTTTGGCCGGCCTTTTGATGTTGCGGGGCGTCTAACCGTGAACACGCGGGTGTTGGTGCGCGGCAGCGGTGACGTCGGGTCCGCGGTGGTCCACCTGCTGTACGGGCGGGGCTATGCAGTTGCGATCCATGACGAGCCGGCCCCTGCGGCTCCCCGCGCCGGGGCATGGCTTTCACCGATGCCGTATTCGACGGCTCTGCGTACCTGGAGAGCGTCGAGGCCCGCCTGGTCGAGCGGGCCGATGGATTACTCGAAGCCCTACGTGTGCCTGACTGGGTGCCCGTCTTCACCGGGGAGCTCAAAGAGGCAATCGATGTACTTACGCCCTCGGCAGTAGTAGACGCGCGGATGCGCAAGCGGGACGTGCCCGAGTCACAGCTGGATCTGGGCGGACTTCACGGTGGCTCTGGGACCCAACTGTGAAGCCGGGTTACCGCGCATGCGGTAATCGAGACACAGTGGGGCGACCGGTTGGGCGAGATCATGTGGACCGGACGCACGCGCAAACTGGACGGTGAACCGCAGACGTACGGAGGCCACGCCCGGAATCGGTTCGTTTATGCGCCTGTTTCCGGGCGTTTTGCCAGCCAGCATCGGATTGCTCAGGCGGTACGGCCCGGCGAGGTGGTGGCTCACATCGGGTCTGCGCGGCTGACTGCTCCGGTGGGGGGAATACTGAGGGGCCTGGTGCGAAGCGGTGTCGAGGTTGCCGAAGGCGCCAAGGTGGTAGAGGTCGATCCGAGAGCCGGCCGCTCGAAAGTGCTGGGCATAGGTCCGCGCCCGGGGCGCATAGCCGAAGGGGTCCTGCGAGCCATCGAGCAGGGCGCCCCGCGCTAAGACCTGCCGGCCTCAAGTACGAGGTAGTCGCCCAGGCCGGTTCCAGTGAGACTCTGAACCCGGGAGCGCTCGGCCATCGCCGACAGCGAATCCGGGTGCCGGCCGTCGTCGCGGGCCTCGGCTTCCTGCCGGCGCAGCTCGTCGACGATCCGTCCGATCCCAAGATCCTTCAACCACTCGCGCTGGGAAGCCGGCGCCCGTACCTTTAGGCCGGGGGCCCTCAGAGAGCGATCGAGCTCGGAGAAGTTCACGTGTGAGGTGATATCGGTGTTTCCCATCTGCTCAAAGGGATCTAAACCGAGCCGGCCTCTGCGGTAGGTGACCATGCTCCCCGCCGGCCGGTCGGTCCATAAACTCGGTTCGACGCCGCCGTAATCGATGACCAGCACGTACCCGGATTCAAGAGCCGCCGCCGCGCCTTCGGCCCAGGTCTGAATGCCGGTATGCACTTCAAACCGGTCACCGGCCTCCAGGTGTTCCAGCGGCGTCAGCAGGGCGGGATCGGATTGTGCATCAACGGGCACCAGCGTCTCCTGTAAGTCTCGCCGGGACGCCTCCACTCTCACCTCGAGAAGCCCGTGTTCGCCTATCTCGAAGATCCGGAAGGGGAAGTTGTCCAGTACCTCGTTGGCGAGGATCGTCCCGGTTAGCCCGCTCAAGTCTTCCAGACCGTCGACACACCGGATGGAGTCGCCCAGATGGCCCAGCCGCGAGGCCTGCAGGCCGGCCACCGCCGGCATCGGCTCTACGAAGGTCCACCGCAACGCCTTGGCGAAATCGGGCTCCTCGGCGGCGGCTTCGATTGCCGCCAAAGCCATATCGCCGGTGCCGCCGCCCACCTCGCCAACGGTAAACTCGTTGGGTGAGCCCAGTTCGGTCCACATCTGCTGCAGGCGAAGGCAGACCAGCCTGCCGAACCAGGGCGTGAGTGTGGCGGAGGTGTGGTAGTCGGCGTCCGCTCCGGGTACGTGGGCGCGGTAGTAGCCGTGGGGATCGCTATACAGCGCCAGGCTCATGAAATCGTCAAAACGCAAGGGCCCGTGGACGCGGATCCGTTGCCTTACAAGATGGAGCAGTTCACCCGGCATGGATAATGACCATATATGACTGACCCGAGGAGAAAAGACGCGGTGGCCTACCTGCTGCCCGACGGATCGCAGACGGATCTGGACCGGCCGCCCGAGGGTGACGCGCAGGTGCTGTTGCAGTCCGACGACCTGGGGCGCCAGGTGCTGCGCCATTCGACCGCGCACGTGATGGCGCAGGCTGTCTGCGACCTGTACCCGGGAGCCAAGTACGCGATCGGGCCCCCGGTCGAGGACGGCTTCTAT
>JAHWKV010000286.1 GCA_019347725.1 Actinomycetota bacterium | reverse complement strand
CGGAGAACACCTCTTGAATGTGCTCATGCCAGCCGAATCCGCCTCCTGCGGAAAAGGCGCTGGAACGCCGGGGCTCTTCCCGGGCGTATGCGCACGCGAGGTCAAACGCCGCCGTCAACGAGGTCGGACTCGGGGGATCGGCAAACACAGCCACCTGTTCCTCGCTCATCGTGAACCGACCCGTGACCGGGTCGTGCTCTACGTACCCGCCCACGGCTTGATTGGCCAGCCACTCGCGGACAATAGGCTCGGCAACCCCAACCGCCGAGGCCAGCTCGCCCGGGGTCGTGGGGGCCTGCCTCGGCAAGGTGACGGTACCAGCCAAGCCGGTTGCCCATAGAAACGAGCGGCGCTGAGAAAGCCGCAGCGACATCGGTAACGACTCCCTCGAGCAGCTTTTCCAGCTTTACCTGATCGACCGTGTCACCCCCTTCACTCCTGTGGACCACTCGGAGAAATCCGAAGAAGCCCGTTGGCCTACGTCAAGAGTATGCGGGCAGGCTTGCTTGGCGGTCATCAGTGGTTAACACTGAAACCGGTAATGGGCAGCACGGATTCGACCCAGAAAACCGGTGGAGCGAGCCGCCGGGAGCTGCCTGCCGAGCTCAAAGCCGCCGGGGTAACCGACCGCGAAGCTCAGGTTCTTCAGCTGCTGGCCGAGCGTTTGACCAACGCGGAGATAGCCGAGCGGCTGGTCGTCTCCGTGAGAACCGTCGAGAGCCACGTCTCGTCGCTGCTGGCCAAACTGGGCGTTTCTACCCGGCTTGGACTCGCGCAGTTTTCCCGAGCGCATCCGGCCGGCCGGCGTGAGGTTCTCTCGCTCTCTCTGTGCTTACCAGGCGCGGCGCGTTTTTCGGACGCAGCGAGCTGCTCGACCGCCTACTACACGTGTTCCGCGAGATTGCCGACGAGCAGCGCCGCGGAATAGTCGCGGTAACCGGAGAACCGGGCGCCGGCAAGAGCCGTTTGGTGGCCGAGCTGGCGATTCGCTTGCGCGCTAACGTGCGGTTCGGACGTTGCGACCGAAACCGCGCCACGCCCTACGAGCCTTTCCTGCAATCGTTTGAGGAGCTCAGCAGCGTCCTGCTCGACCCGGCGGCCACCGATGCCGATCGCTACGGACTGTTCGAGACCGCCGATCAGCAACTTTGCGACCGGAAACCACTTTTGCTGGTTATCGACGATCTGCAGTGGGCCGACGAAGCCACGCTTTTGCTGTTGCGCCACATAGCCCGCCACGGTGAACGCTCAACTCTGCTCATCGCGGCCACGCTTAGGGACGAGCCCGGTCTCGGCCAGCGGGTTCGCAGCTTCCTGGTCGACATGAGCCGCGAGCAAGTGCTGGAGCAGTTACACGTGCCCCGACTGGATCAGGCGGCTACCCTCTCGCTCGTACGCAGTCCCATGACGGGAACGATGGACCCCACGATCCAGGATGCGATCGTTGAGCGAGCCGGGGGTAATCCGTTCTTCCTGCACGAGCTTGCCGACCACGCGACCGAGAAGAGGCGAACTTGATCCATCCCGTCCAGCGTGCTGGAGACCGTCCGCTACCGGCTGGCGCAACTGAGCGATTGGGCCACAAAGGTGCTTCGCCTGGCCGCGGTGCCGGGTCAGGTCTTTTCGCTGGAGATCCTGCACCAAGTACTCGAGGCACCGGAAGACTCGATAGTCGCCGCCCTCGAGGAAGCCGTCGCACTGCACTTTCTGGTCGACCTGGGATCCGGGCGGTACGAGTTCGCTCACGCCATCGTCCGAGACGCGGTTTACACCTCTATCTCGCCCAGCCACCGGGCCATACTTGCACAAACAGATTGCATCGGCCCTCAGTCAGCTCGACGGCGACGAGCAGCTCGGGGGGCGCGCACGCCATCTATGGGCCGCGGGCACCCCTTCTTTCGATGTGGCGCTGGGGGCGGCGGCGCAGGCAAGCCGGCGATTGGCGCACGAACAAGCCGCCGAGTACTACAGCATGGCCAGAGAGACTCTTCCGAACGCGGGCAGCGCGCGCGGCTGCGAGAATCGCGCTGCAAGATCATCGGGCCTTGGGAGCCAACGCTATGGCTGCCCGAACCCAGATACATCTGGCCAGAGTATTGGCCGAGCCACATCCGCAGGAAGCCGCTCAGCACGCCTCAGCCGCGCTGAACCTGCGCGTAATCGAAAGCATGCCCGCTCTGGCCGCGGCGCCCGAGAAGTACTTGCGAAGACCGAGCCTGACCATAGGGCTTAGCCGCACACGCACATTGGACGTGAGGCTACCCAGGGGCTTCGCTCGCGCCCATCAGCGCTACACCCGCAGATCTCATTTGTTCGCTGGCGGCTTCGTAATCCCCGTCGTTTAGGTTGACCGCCCGGGTCGCGGGAAGCATCACCGTGACGCCGTAGCCTAAACGCCGCGCGTCAAGGGCAGTCTCCTTGACGCACACGTCCTGAGCCAGTCCGACCACGAGGACGTCTTCTACGCCGCGATTTCGCAGAGTCGCGTCCAGGTCGGTCGCATGGTCCGAGCCGGTGTTGACGTCCCGGGCTGTGAAACCCGAGTAGCCGTCCTCCGCCCCGGACCCCTTTCGTACGACCGGGCCGTCCACCTCAAGATCGGGATGGAACTCGGCACCCCACGTACCCTGCACGCAATGCACCGGCCAGGTCCCTCCGTGGGTCTCAAAGTGCGGGGTCACCGGCGGGTGCCAGTCCTGGGTGTAAACCACCAT
>JAHWKV010000285.1 GCA_019347725.1 Actinomycetota bacterium | reverse complement strand
TTGAACAGGCCGTCGGGCTCTGGGCGGATTCCATAAAAGTCCTTGCCGGAATCTCCCCGGGCGTTGTCGTCAATCTGGACCTCGAAGCCGGCTATCACCGGTTTCCAGGCGGGATTGCCCGGGTCAAAGGCCGGCTCTTCAGTGGCGCGCCGCCTCAACTCTGCAGTTGCCAGTTCAAGGTTCGGACGGGGGAAGCGCACGAACACACCGCTGTTGTGAGCGGTGAGGTGGAAGACCTTGAACTGCGCTTTCAGGATGAAGTCGCTGAACGATTCGATCGCGTAATAGAACAGGCGCAGGCCACCGCCGCCGTAGTTGATCATCTCGCCGTTGACGTGGAGCATTCCACCTCCCGCAGGACCGACCAGTCGCCAATTCTTGAAGCTCTTGGCGGTACCGTCGAACAGCGGTCGAAAGTCCGGGTCAGATGCCACGTTGGGTATCGAATCGGCGGTCGGCAAAACGCTTGCCGCCAGAAGGTCGCCGGTTCTGCGGGCCAGCGCCACTCCGGTCAGCATCGGGTTGGGAGAGCCCACCGTCGGAAACAGGGCCGGTCCGGCCAGGTAGCAGTTCGTTGTGTCGTGCACCCGTCCGAAGTCGTTGGTAACCGCATCTGCGATGTCATCGCCCATGCGCATCGTGCCCGCATCATGGTGGGTAGTTCCCAGATCATCGCGGCGGTTCTTGTGGGCCGTCAGCACGGCCAGCCGGCTCGCCCGGGATCCCGCGGGGACCGGAATGATGTGGTTGAGGCCGACCAGAATTTCGAATGGCTCGTTCCCGGCGAAGATGAGTGCAATCCGGTCGGACACCGCATCCATTTGGTCCCAGGTAGCGCGGTCGCTCTGGGTCTGGGCGCTTCCGGGAAACTCGGCGCCACTCGCTTTGGAGTTGCCGAGGTGGACCACCGCCTTGGGACGGCCGAAGTCGGTTTCGGTCGGCGACAGCTCGACGAAACTGTCGGGGTTGCGAGCGCTCATGTCCCCGATGCCGCGGATCGTGATCACGACGGTGTTGTCGCTCACCCGCTTTAAGTCCTCGAAGTGTTCGAGGGTCGGGATCTTTTTGAACAGCTCCGCCTCCGAGTCGACGCCCAGCTTGCTCAGTCCGCTGGCCGTGATTTGGAAATGGAAGGTTCGCCCGTTCGGGGCCTTACCCTTCACCAGCAGAGCCGAGCACTGCAGGCTTGTTAGAGCGTCAGGGGGAAGGTTGGCCTCGATCGCCGCCTTCGGGATCCTGATAAAGAGATTGGAACGCAGGTGGGCGATCAGGTTGGCGCCCATCCGGTCGGCGGCTCGACCCGCGAGCGACTGCTGGAAGGTTGTTTTGGCCAGGCGGGTGCTCTCGATGGTTCCGAGCGCGATCACCACCGCGCTTTGTCGGCCGTTCCGGGGCTGGGCAAGGGGGATGTCAAACGAAGACCCGTCCTGCCAGACCCGAACCCCGATGACCCGCACCCAATTGTCGGGCTGCGTCTGGGTAATCAGCTCCTGGACGTGGCAGTTGGGGACGATCATCAGCCGTTTACGGGCATCGGCGTCGGTACCTATGCCGTCGGCCTCCACTGCGGCCAGCCGGGAGGAGCGGATCAGCCCGGGCACAGCGCTGAACTTATTGTTAGGAAAAAGACCGGGAAGAGTGACCGACTCCACTGCCAACGGTGCCTCGAGCTTGAGCAGCTCTCGCAGCTCAGCCTCCGGGGTCGTGTCGTCGGCCGGTAGGTTCAGCCACTCCCGCAAAAGTGCCACGGTGACCGGCCCTTCGGCCGGATCGTGATACCGGACCGCCGGATGATCCAGTAAGTCGGCGAAGGAGAAACCGGTTTCATTGCCGGCCGCCTTCAGTCCCTTCCGAAGCTGTTTGCGCAGCGCGGTGTGCAGAGGGCCATGGATGAAATCGTTGGTGGTAGTAACTCCGATGTGGTCGCTTGCCTCGGCGAAGTAGCGCTTGCGCAGCTCGGTCTTGAGGGCCGGCGGCCAGCTGGCGAGCTCCTCGTCCAGAAGTTCCGGAGACCACCCTCCCCAGGTAAGAGATCGGCCTCCGATCGCGAACATCAGTCCGCTGTAGCTGAGGGACGGGTGATTGACCCAGGGCACCCTCATATCGGGAGAACCGCCCATAAACGGCATGTTCTGCACGTGCTCGGGCAGAACGAATGGACCAGCCTCGAGAACCAGGATCCGTCGGCTTCGGGTTGGGTCGTGAACGAAAAGGTGCTCGGCCATAACCGACCCGAATGTACCACCGCCGATGACGATAGCGTCGAAGTCACGTCGCCGGCCGCCCACCGTTAGGTTGGTGCTGTCGAACGCTTCCTGGAGGCTATTGCAGAGGAACCGGCCCAAGTTGTCCAACGTGAAGGATGTGCTCTCGGAATTCATGAGCTGTGCCACTGGCTTCCCCCCGCCTCGAATGTAGGTGCTGCCCACTTGCATCGTGCCGACGCGGCCCATTCGCAGATGTTTAGGCGAATACGCCGCGCCCGACGTGGAAGCGCCCGTTGTTATTTAGGTCAACTCGCCTCTCCAAGGCGAAAAACCGCTCTTAACGCGAAACGGACGTCTGGACCCTGGTGGCAGCGGTTATCTCGATCGCCGCCCGAGTTCTGTCGATCGCGTCCGTACTCGATTCTGCCGTCGCGACTGTATGGCAGGTATTAGCACATGGCAAGAGTTGCCGGGTAACAACTGCCATAGCCGCCGCCGCGAAGGCCG
>JAHWKV010000284.1 GCA_019347725.1 Actinomycetota bacterium | reverse complement strand
AGACGGCGCCGTATAGCGGCCCTCCTCACGAATCGCTCTAATCGCCTCCGCGACTTCGGCCCCGGGTGGATTCTTGGTGTCGGCCCAATGCTTGAGCAGTTCCGGCGTGGTTAGCACACGCAGTTGAGGCGCGTGGCGCCGGACGCAGCGAATGGCGTCCTTGTCGTCAGTGGCCAGCGTCCAGTCGCGGCTGATGGCGGCCGCCTTCGAACTCGGTCTCCAGAAACAAATCCAAGATCTCCTGGGCCATGTATTCAGTGACTATGCGGGCGCCCATTGCAAGCGCATTGGCGTCGTTATGGAGCCTGCCCATCCGTGCAGTCCACAGCTCGTTGCACAGCGCCGCCCTTATCCCGTGCACCTTGTTCGCCGAGATCTGCTCGCCCTGACCGCTACCGCCCAGCACCACCGCACGATCGGCCTCCCCCCGTGCTACAGCCCGGGCTGCCGCAGCACAAAATTCCGGATAATCCACCGACTCCAAAGAGTCGGTGCCGCAGTCGATTACCTCGTGGCCTTTACCGGTTACGTACTCAATCAGACTCGACTTCAGCGGAAAGCCGGCGTGATCGGATCCAAACGCTATTTTCATGGCGGTTACTCTACTCGCTAGACGGCGACATGGCGTTAAGAGCGGATGGCCGAGTCAAAAACCCCCAAACAGTCGTCGAGATGCTCGTCGGTGATCACTGCGGGGATCAGATGTCTTAACACCTTACCCTCCGTCCCGGCCCCAACGGCGATAACTCCGCCCTCCAGGGCACGGGCGCGGAAGGACTTTAAGTCCTCCGGTGAGTGAAACTGGGCGCCGACCATGCTTCCCATTCCTCGGACGTTGTCGACCAACCCTGCTTTCACCTGGCGTCGCCAAAAGGTTTTGAGCCGGTGTCCAATGTCCGCCGATCGTCGGGTGAGCCGCTCCTCCTCGATTACGTCCAAAACGGCCAGAGCTGCGGCGATAGCGAGCGGATTGCCGATGTAGGTTCCCCCGAGCGACCCCTCCGGTAGGCGGTCCATCAGGTCCGCATGCCCGATTACCGCGGACAGGGGGAGCCCGCCGGCAATCGACTTGCCGAGCAGGACGATATCGGGCACCGCCGTCGAGTGGCTCGATGCCAGGAACTTACCGGTACGTCCGTAGCCGGTCTGGATCTCGTCGGCGATCAGCAGGGAGTTGTGACTGCGGCAAATGCGCTTCAGGCGCTCCAGAAAACCTCGTGGCGGCACAACGAATCCCCCCTCCCCCAACATGGGCTCCACGATGGCCGCAGCAATCTCGTCCGCAGCGAACGCCTCTGTTGCCGCCGCCTCAAAATCCTGCATCGTCGCTTGGTTGTAGCCGGGATAGGGCAAACGCACGATGTCCGGCGAGAACGGGCCGAATCCGGTCTTCAGGGGCGCCTCCCGGGCGGTAAGGCTGAGCGCCATGTGGGTGCGGCCGTGAAACGCGCCTTCAAAGCACACCATCTTCGGCTTCCCCGTTACGTAGCGGGCAATCTTGACGCTGTTCTCTACGGCCTCGGCGCCTGAGTTGAACAGCGCCACCTTGCGTTCGCCGCCACACAGCCAGGCAAGTCGATCCGCCAGGTCCGCATAGCTCTCGTAGGACGAGACGCTGTAGTCGGTGTGGAGAAAGCGGGCGGCCTGCGCCTTGATTGCGGCCACGACGTGTGGATGCGAGTGCCCCACGGTAAGGCAGCCCAAACCTGCCGTGAAGTCCGCCAGGACGTTACCGTCCACATCCTCGACCAGAGCGCCGCGGCCTCTGGTAACGAAGACGGTACCGTACGGCAAAACGGCGGCTGCAACCGACTTCGCCGCGGACTTGGCCAGCTCCTGCGAGCGTGGCCCCGGCACCGCAGTCCTGACGCTGATAGAGCCGTTGACGAGAGGGTCGGCGGCGTTAGCCACGGTCGCCTTCGTCGTCCATTAGCAGCATAGGCATCTCCCCCGTTTGTACCATCTCGGCCGGGCCTTAAACGGCCGGGCCTGAAACGGCAAGTCCGACCGGCTAACCGGGGCCGGCCTATTGCCGCCGGCCTTAGGGACGAAGTGTTCGGGCTTCGCCTACGAGCGAGATCACCTCGGACGGTTCGGCTTCCAGGGTGCCGCCGTCGACATACAGATCGGGGCCGTTTCCCAACTCTGCTAGCACTTCGGCCAGAGTGCGCCCGGTGGCCCTGCCGGCTGGGTTGGCACTCGTGCCTACCAGCGGCCCGGTCTGCCGAAGCAGTTCCAGAGCGAATGTCTGGTCCGGGATCCTCAGACCCACGGTGGTCCCGTCCCCGCCGACGTCCGGCAGATCGTCGAGAACCTCCAAAACAAGCGTGACCGCACCCGGCCACCGGCTCATCGCCGTCTCGAGAGCGTAGTTGGAGAAGTCCGCAAAGGTCCGGGCCGTCTTAATGTCGCCGACCAGTATCGGCAAGGGCTTCGAGCGCGGGCGCCGCTTGATCTCGAAAATCCGGTCGATGGCTTGCGGTCGGTCCAACCTGGCCACCAGGCCGTAAACGGTGTCTGTGGGGATCACAACGACGCCGCCGTCCGCCAGCATCCGCGCCACCTCGCACATAGCGGCGAAGTGCGGGCCCTGCACCCGCGCCATCCTCGGCAGCCGGCGGGCCGTCTGAAGCGTGCGCACGAGCGTCGGACTCCCCGGCTCGGGCAGCGCGCGGAGCAGCCCGGCGAAGACCTCGCGTCCAGACCCGTACATGAC
>JAHWKV010000283.1 GCA_019347725.1 Actinomycetota bacterium | reverse complement strand
ATCCTGCGGCCCTGCAGCAGGGTTACGAAAACCAGGATGGTTGGAGTAAACGCCAGTACCCCGCCCACATCGGAGCCCCATGCCGGCACTCCCATGACGATCAAGGAGGCGACCAGCAACCCGACCGAAGCCGCTCGCCCCTTTGCGCCCCGAAAACGGCCCGCGATAACCGCAGCCAGCAGGCATACCGCGGTCGATAACTGACCAAACGAGTAGTTGCTGACTCCGTACAGACGGGAGTTTCCCGTAGGAGAGTATCCGAAGGCCGAACTTAGGCTCAACCGAGACCCGCTCATCACGTCGAACACCAGCACAGCAGCGACCATCGACAAGACCAGGACAAGACCTGAGTGCGGATGCCTGCTGCGGGCATTGACCGCCGACGCCGCCCACGCGGTCGCTAGGGTCACCGCCGCTATAAAAGCCCAGTAAAAACCCAAGCCGAGGTCTTCGAGGGCGAATGCCCTCGCCAAATACGATGCGGGAAATACGGCCAAGGTGGCCAGTGCAGCGAAGGCGATACCACGGCGCCAGCGGTTACCCAGTCGGCCCGCAATCACCACTACCGCTCCCAGCGCCACCAGCGCCATAGCAAGCACGATCAACAGGCTCGTAGGGACCAGCAGCAGCTCTCGAAAGCGAGAGGCCTGGTTGGATGAGACCAAGCGTTCGACACGCGCATCAAGCGAGGAGGCGTCGGCCGAAACTTCCGCCCGGCGGCCTTCCATCTCAACCGGCCGCGGGATGTCGAAAGCATCCAGTATCGTCGGGGCGATGTCGACGAGAGTAAGAAAGCCGGCCCGCTGCGTCGAAGCGGACTCGAGATACCCGGCGTTACCTCCGGGTCGAGCAAGAGCGACTGCCGTCAGGTTCCGGCTGCCCCACAAGTTATACGGAGCCACCACCAGCACGGTGTCGTGGTCGGGTTCCACTCGCTCCATCAATTGCGCAAACAAATCGTCGGCGTCGGTCAGGGCCGAGTCCCACAGGTCGAGGAATCGGTCACGGCTTACGCGGGTGCGGTAGTCGAGCACCCGCGCGAGATCGGAGCCTTCCACCAAAACCACTCGAGCGGGGGCCTCCCCCGCCGACCCGACTCCGCCCCACTGACGGTCGAACTGCCGCAACACGGCCGGGGCATCCAGCCTGACCCCGTAGGGCGCCAAAGGATGCTGTTGTAGGAGCTCGGGTCCGAGCGCTGCGTTATCCACCACGCCATTGGTACCAACCATGGCCAGCCCGACTTGCCGCTCGTAGGAGGTGGCGGTGGTATCGGTACCGTCGGCATTGCCGATAACGCTTGCCCTAACGCCATTTCTCTCGAGCGTGTCCGCCAGCAGACCGAGCACGGCATCGTAGGGGTGGCCTTCGTTTAGTTTTACGATACGCGGCCAGTTGAGCACCACGAACTCGCCATCGGGATCAACGCCTGTACGGCGGCGGAAAACCTCCCCGGCCTGCGCCCCTAGCCGTTGTTCGTCCACCGCCAGGATTTGCCCGTCCACCGAAGGCAGGCTGGCTGCTCGCGACCCGGCGGACACCGTCAGGTACGCGTTGCCCGGACTGGCCCGTGCCGAAACGCTGCGCGGCGCCAGGTTCGCCAGAGCCGCATCTTCAAAGAAGCCTTCCAGGGCCGGAAGATCCCCGGAAGCCACGTCCGACCAGGTCAGCCCCGGTAAGGAGACGACCAACAACCGCCCGTCTGTCGGTTCATCACCGGTTGGCGTCGACCCGGCTGCCGGAACCGCGATTGCAAGGCCCAAAACGATAAGAGCCAAAGCCAGCGCCACCGAGCGTAGACTGACGCTCATCCCCTCTCCTCCCCGGGCAGGCGGCCCCACCGGTCAAAGACCCGCAGCGGCGCAACCGCACCTATCACCCGGCTGAACGACACCACCTCCGACAGGAGGGTCAAAAACACCAGAATCCCCGCCGCGACGATACGAGCGATCGGAGGTGCCACCAGCGCCGTGACGACGCCGAGCGCCGCTCCCAACGCATTGGCGCCGGTGTCGCCGAGCATGAATACTTCCCGCACGTCGCCTGCCATCAGGGCAAGCGACGCCCCGATCACCACCGCAAGCGCCACCGAAGCCTCCGACGTTCCGCCGGCTACGGCAAGGGGTATGTAAGCAACCAGAGCCCATTTCAACGTCCGGCCCGGAGCCCGGTCCAACAGGTTGCCGAGGTTGGCGGCCAGCGAGATAAGCACGGCATCAACCAGCACCTGCCCGGGACGATTTCCGTTCATGAAGCCCGACAGCACCACGGCGACCGCTATTCCCCCGCCCAGCTTCAAAAAGCCGGTCGTAACCCGGCCCCGGAGTGCGGCACCCACATGGCCCCGCAGACCTCGATCCCCCGAGTCGCCCAGCAGGTCGTCCACCAGGCCGAGAAACCCGAACGCTACCACCGCTCCCAGTACCGCCACCCGCTCGGCAGATGTCCCACCTGTGCCGGCGGTGGCCACGTCCAGCACGGTACGTAGACCTTCCACGGCCACAACGGCGACGACCAGCAGCAGATGAATCAAGCCCTCGGCGATCTCGAAGACCAGCCATCCGAGGAGCCAGAGCACGGCGACGATCGCGGCGATGATCCAGGCCACTTCCTTACCTCCTGTCCGAAGAAGCAGGGGCGCGAGCCGAGTCCCCGCGCCCGCCGGCTACCAGTATACCCCGACATCGTCCGGACCGGCCCGGCCGACGGCCGCGTGA
>JAHWKV010000282.1 GCA_019347725.1 Actinomycetota bacterium | reverse complement strand
CCGGTGGGGAGGGGATACGAATTGAACAGGTTTAGTCTGGCCTTGCCGGCTTTGTTGCTGGCGGCGGCTTGTTCTCAGCCGACGCCGGTGGACACCACCACGGCCGCCACTCCAAGCCCCAGCCCCGAGCCCAGCCCCTCGCCTACGATGCCGGTAAAGCTCGAGGAACCGGTCAACGACCTCGGCGCCGTGGATATGACTTCGTCCGGTTCGGCGGTTTCGTTGGACATGTCAGTCTCCGAGTTCGGGTTCGACCCCACTTTCATCAAGGTCTCACCGGCCTCCAACGTCACCATTGAGTTGACCGGCGAGCCCGAGTCCGAACATACGTTTACCATCGACACCCTGGGCGTGGACAGCGAGCTGTCTGCGGATCCCATTCAGACGACGTTTCAGCTTCCTACCCAAGGGCCTGTGCTGTTCTACTGCCGCTTCCACGTCGACCAGGGCATGAAGGGCGCCTTTTACTTCACAGATGACGACCAGGCCGAACCGTCGCCGTTTCCCGAGGCCGACGCCGGTACCCGCGGCTCCGGCTCAACGTCCGGAGGCTACACCTCTTCAGACCGCACGAGCTCGCGTCGCACGACCGGATCTCAGTCCAGTGGGCCAACTGCCCCGGAACAGTCGTCGAGCGGCAGCCCTGCCGTTGATCCGCTGGACGAGGAAATCAACGAAGCGGTTGCCGCCGAGGAGATCGACCGGGCAGTGCTCGACGACGGGGAACCCGTGCAGCAGGAGGATGTCGGAGCGGCCAAGTCGGAAGAAGCCACTCCTTCTGATAGTGACGCGGGCGTTGCTGATAAGAGCGAGCCCGGGGCCCCCGGCGAGCCCGGGGCAAACGGCGAGTAAGCGGCATCCGGGCTAGAGCTACACGTCGAGGTTGCGCCCTCCGCGGAAAATGAGGTCCAGCGCTACCCACAGGGTGCGCGAGAACGGGTAGAAGACCACCGGTCCCAGGATCGCCCCGACCAGAGCTGCGGCCGCAAACGGCGCCGCCGGAATGGACGTCTGAGGGTTGCCGGCCGATATCACGATGTACGGGATCAGTGCCAGCAGCAGTAGCCCCTCGGTGATGGCGAAATTGATGGCGTAGGCGCCAAGGAAGAAGCCCGACTCCTGGTTGAACCGGTGGGAACAGTTAGGGCACGCCTCGCGCAGTTTGAGCCAGCCCTGGAAGAGCCCGCGGCTGCCGCAGAAGGCGCACCGCATGGTCAGGCCGCGCATAATCATGCGCCGGGGCGTAACCGTTTGGGTGCTTAGATCAGGCTGATTTGGATTCGGCAATAATCTTGTCGGCCAGGTGTGCCGGCACCTGCTCGTAGTGCGAGAAGGTGGCCCGGAAGGTGCCCTGGCCCCCCGTCATGGATCTTAAGTCAATAGCGTACCGTGTGACCTCAGCCATCGGCGCTTGCGCCTTGACGAGCTGGCGTCCACCGGCCGCCGCCTCCGTACCCTGGATTTTTCCTCTCTTGGAGTTCAGGTCTCCCATTATGTCGCCCAGATAGTTGTCCGGAGCCAGGATTTCCATGTCCATGATCGGCTCCAGCAGCGCTACGCCGGCGTCCTTCACCGCCTCCCGAAAACCCAAGCTCCCGGCAATTTGAAAGGCCATGTCGGAGGAGTCGACCGGGTGGTACTTGCCGTCCACCAGGGTGACCTTGACGTCCACAACCGGGTAGCCGGCTACCGCGCCCTCGGCCATGGTCTTCTCGACTCCCTTGGCGACCGACGGTATGAACTGGTGCGGAACTGCTCCGCCGAAAATCTTGTCCTCGTACTCAAAGCCGGCGCCCTGCGGCAGGGGCTCCACCTCCAAGTGACAGATCGCGTACTGGCCGTGTCCGCCGCTTTGCTTGACGTGGCGGCCGGTCCCCTTGCCTTTGCCGGTTATCGTCTCCCGGTAAGGGATGCGAAGCTCGAGCTCGTCAACCTCGACGCCGTATTTACGGCTCAGTCGCTCGAGCGCCACGTCCAGGTGAGCGTCGCCGGTGCCCCACAGGAGTGTCTGGTGGGTTTCGGGGTTGCGTTCGACCATCAGCGCCGGATCGTCCTCCTGGATCTTGGACAGACCGGTCATGAGTTTGTCCTCATCCCCCTTGGTTTTGGGGGCGATGGCCTTGGCTATTACCCGGTCCACGGGCTCCAGCGGCTCGTACTCTATCGGGTGGGCCTTGTCCGCCAGAGTGTTGCCGCTGTGGGTATCGGAGAGCTTGGCGACCGCACCTATATCTCCGGCGATGATCTCGGAAACGCTTATCTGTTCCTTGCCCCTGGGGACGAAGACGTGAGCGATGCGCTCGTCGGCGCCGGTGGAGACGTTGTGAACGGCTGTGTCGGGTCTCATCACGCCCGAGAGCACCTTGAACAGGCTGACCCGTCCTACGTAGGGGTCCGAAACCGTCTTGAATACGAACGCGGATACAGGAGCGTCGGGCGAGATGGTCCGCTCCGCGGGCGTTGAAGTACCGGGCTCGGTACCTGTGGAAGTGCCTATCTCCACCGGAGAGGGACCCATCTCGACCATGAGGTCCGCCAAGCGGTCCAGGCCGATGAGCTTGCTGGCCGATGTGCTGCGGGGCGGCCTCGATGTCGCCCAGCAGGCGGGCATGATCGTCGTGGGGGGCCACACGGTGGACGACCCCGAACCCAAGTACGGGATGTGCGTTGTAGGCCTCGTTGATCCGGACCACGTCATGCGTCTCGACGCCGCCCGGCCCAGGGACGTCCTCGTGCTCACGAAG
>JAHWKV010000281.1 GCA_019347725.1 Actinomycetota bacterium | reverse complement strand
CCTCAGCAGGCAACCGTCCAAAGCACGGCATTACCGTGGCCTGTCCCTCGGCGCCCTCGAACGAGCTGAGCGAACCAAGCGACTTCGTGGCGGCCAGGTGCCGGCTCAGCGCTCCGTCCAGGGCCTCGTCCACATGGCGTGCGGCCGGTAACAATACATTGCCTTTGCCGGCGCCCACCACCAACAAAGCGGCCCCGACGTCGGTAGAGGTGGTCGCGCCCGGCTTGAAGGTTGGCATCTGGTGGGTCCCCCTAGTCTTGTGAAATAGTCTGCGATTCTTCCGGCCAGTTTACCCATTGGACCGCCAACGCCGACCGCCGCCGGCTCCTAGATCTTGGACCAAATCCTTCTCATAACGGGTTTTCTGCGCGAAATTACATGAATGTAGTTTTTCAGGCTGAAAAATCCGCCGGGCACTACATATGCGGTGTTATCTTGCCGCAGAACATAGATGTTGTGTGCTGGCATGGACTGAGGTAGTCATGACAGGTGTTCTCGTAGCTCTGCTGGCTTTCCTATGGGCGCTGGTTCTGCTTCCGCCGCTACTGAGGGCCAGGGATAACACCTCACTTGGCACCGTAAACACCTTTAACAGGGGGATGCGAGCGTTGGGTTCCAACCACGATTCGACCTTTACGGGGGGACGGTACGTTTTGACCCCTATGACGCCCCTGGATGCCCCCGACCCACGGATGGTCACCTACCGGCGCCGCCGGGTGTTCTCCGGGATGATTTCGGGTCTGGGGTGCACCCTGGTGCTGGGTGCCATACCGGGACTGCGGATGCTTTGGTGGGCCAGCTTGATCTTGGCCATCGCCGTGGGAGGGTTTGCCGCCTTCTTGGTATCGGAGAAAAGCCGCAACGACCGCATGAAACTCAAAGGCACCAACCGCACGCCGTACCAGCGCCAGGCTGCGTACCAGCGCCAGGCTGCGTACCAGCGCCAGGCTGCGTACCAGCGCCAGGCTGCGTACCAGCGCCAGGCTGCGTACCAGCACCAGGCTGCGTACCAGCAGGGTCCGGAGGTCCCTAACTCCTTGCGCGTGTATCAAAACGCACGCGAGCCGGCGCCGGCAATGAGCCGTCCGCAACCGGTATTTCGCATCCTCGGCGACGAGGACGACGACGACGGGTTGAGCGAGTTGAGTTGGGCCCGGGCGGGCCAGCTGTAACATCCGGCTGATCGCGCACTTTTCCAAAGCAGGCTCCTGATAGCCTTAACCTGTGGATCTCGAATCAATCCAGCAGTCGCTGCGTGATGAGCTGAACGCAAAACACAAAGCCCGCGAGCTGGGAATCACCCTGTCCCGCAAAACCATAAGGCTGTGTGCCAACTCCATCCGGTCCATACACAGAGGCAACCGCCAAGAAGCCCACCGCCTGCTGGGCGAGGCAAAGCTTCTGCTGGACGAGGCCGCCGCCGCTATGCAGTCCCACCCCGACATCAAGTACGCCGGCTTCTACCACGACGCGGCCAAAGAGTACGCGGAGGGGCGCATCACCTACTCGCTCATCTTTGACGAGCAGCTTCCCGGTCCAGGAGACCTGGGCGTGGAGGCGCCCGCCTACCTCAAAGGTATGGGAGAGGCGGTCGGGGAGGTTCGCCGTCACCTGCTGGATCTCATGCGCCGCGGCGAGCTGGAGCGTTCCGAACAGCTGATGGCCGTCATGGACGAGATCTACTACCTGCTGATCACCATGGACTATCCCGACGGAATGACCGGGGGTCTGCGCCGGACTACCGACATCGCCCGCTCGATAATAGAAAGGACCCGGGGCGACCTTTCCACCACAATCATCCAAGACGGTCTGCGCAACGCTATAGAGGACATGCGCGATCGCGCGTGACGGAGATTCCTGGACCGCTACAATTGGCTGTCACCAGGGGCCGTAGCTCAGTTGGTAGAGCGCTGCGTTCGCAATGCAGAGGTCAGGGGTTCGAATCCCCTCGGCTCCACACAAAATTGGCTGTAAGAGTCCGGGACCTATGTCCCACTTTGGCTCCGGCTCTTATGTCCCACTGTCCGACGGCTTCGGTAGCCGGGCGACAATGGCTTCAGTACCTATGTCCCACCAATTCCACCCATTTGACCAACTTACCGGTCTTTACTTTGGCTCAATCGAGCCGAGGAGGATCAGGTCATGCTGGTGGAGATTTCAATGATTGAGCAGCGTCTGCGGGCGGTGCGTGAGGTGCTGGACACCGGGGCCAGCGTCACAGATGTCGCCACGCGCTACGGGGTAGATCGAAGAACCGTGCATCGCTGGCTGGTGCGCTACGCCAACGAGGGTCTGTCTGCGCTGGCTGAGCACAGCAGCCGCCCCGGTAAGTTGTCCGCACCAGATGCCGCCGGCGGTCGAAGCGCTGATCGTCTCGCTAAGAAGAGCCCACCCCGGCTGGGGTCCACGCACCCTGCTAGCCAAGCTCAAAGCACAGCTGGACGCCCCGCCGTCTCGCTCATCGATCTACCGCTGTTTGGTCCGTCACCGGCTGATCGAGCCCAAGCCACGGCGCCGTACCAAACAGGATTACCGGCGCTGGGAGCGCTCAAGGCCGATGGAGCTGTGGCAGATGGATGTCATGGGCGGCATCCGTCTAACGGATGGGACGGCCTTGTCGGTAGTGCCGGCATCGATGACCACTCCCGGTTTTGTGTGCTGGCTCATCTGGTGGTAAGAGCCACCGCCGGGCCGGTGTGCGACGCACTGTTAAAGGCGCTTAACGCCCACGGTGTGCC
>JAHWKV010000280.1 GCA_019347725.1 Actinomycetota bacterium | reverse complement strand
CTGCCCAAGACCGCGGTAGGCACCTGCAAACTCGTGCGGGGCATAATCCGGGCGGAGTACAGCTGCAAGGAGTTTGCTCCCGCCAAGTAGGCGCCGCGCCGGGTACGGTGTGTGCGGATGAGATTTGTCGAGCTGGACGACCTTGGCGACGAGCGCGGCAGCGTCTACTCGCTTCCGGCCGAAGCGCTGGACATGCTGTCGGGTGTCCGCAATGTCCACCTGACCACCCTCAGGCCCGGGCATGTGCGGGGAAACCATGTTCACTCCCGCCAGCGCGAGGTGATATTGATCATGGGGCCGGGCGCCTGGGAGTTCCATTACGTTCCCGAGGCCGGCGGCCCCGCCGAGATGAAGGCCTTCTCGGGTGCGGTGACGGTCGCGGTGGAGGTTGAGCCCGAAGTTGCGCATGCGATCAAGAACGTGGGGGATCGGGACATAACCATCCTGTCCTGCACGAATCTCGCTTATGACCCGGCGGCTCCGGACGTCACAAAGCACATCCTCGCCTAAGGCGCCCGCCCCGTCCGCTAGGCTCCTGCGGCCGGCGCCGGCTCTGTTTCCGAGTTGCTTGCCGGGCGGGCCTCTTTCTTGCGGTGAGCAAGGGCGACTATTCCTGCCCCCAGGGCGAGAAGGCCCACGAAGAACCTGACGAATCCACCCAGAATCGGAACCATGAACAGGGCGGTGAGGATTACCACACCGAGGGTCAGCGCCAGCACGCCCTTGCCGAAAGAAAGGTCCAGGTTGGGATCCTGCCGGTTGACCATCCAGGCTCCCAGGCGGAAGCCGACCACCACCTTGGCCAGCGCCAGCAGAAATCCCGTTCCCGCTACGAGTAGCAGCGGCACCGAAACACCGGCGCCGAGAATCATGGCCGTGACGAACAAAAACACCACGACAAAGGGGATCACGATCATGGCTCCGATTCCCGTAGCGATGCTCAGTAGTGGTTCCGTGCGGACCTTTCGGGCCAGGACCGGCAGCAGGCCTGGAGCCAGCCACATGACGAGCAGACCCAGCACTAGTGACCCGCCGACCCCGCGCAGAAACGGCAGGATGAGATCGGCGGCGGCCGAGCCCGGGTCGTCCGCCCTGGTGGCCCGGCGGCGCTGCACATCACCGTCAATCTGCGCGCCTGGATCGATGTCGGCCGGGTTGTTGGAGGTGTAGACCACGTCGCCTTCGATTACGGCGCCATCGGCCACAGTGAGATTTTCCACCTCCACCCGAACGTCGCCGCGCACCGTGCCGGAGATCTCCAATGTCTGGTTGCCGCCGCTTACGTCGCCGCCTACCTCGCCGGCTATCTCTACCTCTTGGACCCCTGCAATCAGGTCGCGTCCGACTGAGCCGCCCTCCTCAACGACGAGGAACTGTGCTCCGGCCAGCAGATCGCCCGTGACGGAACCGGACACGGTTACCTCCCGGGCGCCCACCCGCGCGGAGTTGCCCACCTCGCCGCCTATATCTACCGTCTCGCCGGCCGCAAACAAGGAACCGCCCGTTGATCCGTCCACGCTGATGCTGCGGGCTGCGGCCATGACGTCTCCGGTTACGTCGCCGGAGACGTTGATCTCTTCCCCGGCCGCGTATATGTCGTCGTCCACGGTCCCGGTGATGTTGTGGCGCTCGCCGGTTCGAAAGTCCGCGGCCAGCGGTACGGCTGAGAAGCCGGCCAGAATCAGCGGAATGATAACCAGGGCGGCTGCTTTGCGGAGGCTCATGCACGTACCTTTCACCGGGGGGGAGGTCGTGCCGATCGTACCTGCGTGCCCCGGCGGCCACAAGGGGTACCCAGGTGGTTTGCTCTAGTTGCCCAGCCCCAGCATCTTTACCGCGAAGCGGCGGTTGCAGCTCTCGCAGTAGTACTCGCCCGGATTCTCTATCGGGATGAAGTCCTCCTCACCGCAAAACGGGCAGTAGAAGGGCTGCGCCCGGGCGGTGCCTTCCGGCCGACTCAGGGTGACTCCTGTGTCGTGACATGCAGACCGCACTCCACCTTGCCGCTGCCGGCCCATCGCCCTTCCCGGCCGGCGCCGGGCATGGTGCACGGGGCGCAGCCGATGGAGCCGTAGCCCTGGGACTTGAGCGGGTGGGTGATCAGATCGTGGTTCTTCTCGTAGGCCGCCACGTCGTCGTCGGTCCAGCGGGCCAGCGGGTTGATCTTGACCAGACCCCGAGCCGCGTCCCACTCCACGTGCTCGGTGTGGGCCCGGGTGGGCGCATCCACCCTCTTGACGCCGGTCACCCAGGCTTGTTTGGTGCGCAGGTGGTTGTTCATCGGCAGCACCTTGCGGGAGTTGCAGCAGGCCTCGTAGCCGTCCTCGGACCACACCGCAGGGTTGTCGACCGGCTCCAGCATCACCAGGTTCAGCCCCGGGTAGCGCCAGCGCACCTGCTCGGCAACCTGCAGGGTCTCGTCAAAGTGAAAGCGGGTCTCCAGGAAGAAAAACTCCACGCCGGGCTCAACCCGGTACGCCATGTCCACCAGAAGCGTGTCCTCTAAAGAGGTGGCTATGGTGAGATCGGGAAAGTACTGTTCTACGGCCCAGGCCAGCACTTGGCGGGGCGAGGCGTCCTCCAGGTCGGGCAGGTCCGGCGCATCGGCCGGATCTGCGGCTACCACGGTGGCTTCGCCCAGGCTCTTTTTCATTTGAGAAACATATTTCCGGATGCTGTTTTAAGCAGTGCGCCAAACTAGTAGTTCCTCCTTTTTGTGCTCCTATTATTATAAAATCAACCTTCAT